>RQCD01000015.1 GCA_008668455.1 Clostridia bacterium | reverse complement strand
TACCAGAACCTATGCCAGCAGTCAGGTAGACGGATTTGCACATTTTAACGGAACTCCGGTGATTGTGTTTGATGATGAACAGAAAAAGGACCGTCGTGTCTATATCGGTTCAGCAGAGGATGTCAATACCTATGAGGAAGTAAAAGGAAAATGTTCCTTTGTTGCTCCGTTCTCCTTTGAGGGATGGGCAAGAGAAACCTTTGTCTACAAAAACGGAATTCAAAAGTGACAATAAGGGGGTTAAAAAAGGCACAGAGTATTCTGAAGTCTTTTTTAACTCCCTTTGAGCAGAATGGAGAAAAAAATGATTCAGGTAAAATGGAATAAAAAAAATGGCGGCATTTCCTCCTTGGTGAATACAGCTGACCCAAACCAGATGAATTGGGTGGAGGGCAAATCCACCTGGGGAACGGTAAAAAATGCTGAGATTGTTTCTGTGTCAACACAGAATCATGCAATGACGGCGGTAATGGAGCATCATAAGGCGGAAATTACGGTTGTCCGGAAAGTAACTGAACATAAAATAGTAGAACAGTATTGTTTTAAAAATACAAATACCGTTCCGGTTTTCTTTCAGAAGGGCGAAATTGGTATTTACATAACCTTTAACGATAGCTATGATTCGTCAGATCTGTGTATGACCAACCGATGCAACACACATATTTGGTGCGGAGAAAGCACTGCGTGGGTGAATGCGCTGAAAATGGGCGTTTCAGACATCAACCTCGGATTAGTACTGACGAAAGGAAAGCTGAATGCCTATAGTGTGGAACGGGAAGAATCCAGCAATGACCGGGGAGATTTTATTTTTCATCCCAGTCCGTTTTCGTTAGAGCCGGACGAAGAATATGTGCTTGAGTGGGAACTGTTTTTTCATAAGGGGAATGAAGATTTTGAGAGACAGCTTTTAAAGTATGATCTGATTTTTCCGAAAGCGGAGCATTATACGGTTTTTCAGAATGAAGCCATCCAAATTCATCTGAATCAACCGGCAGAAATTGAGCTTTTCGGAAAAAGACTTGCAGAGCAGGAGGAAAATTTCACATATCAGCCGAGCAGAATCGGAGAGCATCGTTTTATCCTGCGCAGCGGAGAAAAAGAGACCTATATCAATATTATGGTCATGCCAAGGCTTGCGGAGCTATTCAAAAAGCGTGTGGATTATATTATGATGCATCAGCAATATCAAAAACCGGGAAGTCACTTAGACGGTGCTTATCTGATTTATGATTGGCAGGAGCACAATTTATATTTTGATCAGGAAAATCCGGATCATAATGCCTCACGTGAACGGCTTGGTATGGGGCTTTTAATAGCAGAGTATGTCAAACGCAACCCGGACGACCAGCAAGCAAGGGAAAGCCTGTTCCGGTATTGTCAATTTATTTTTCGGGAGTTTGTGGATTTGGATTCCGGAAACGTTTATGACGCCATTCAGAAAAATGCTGATCGGATCAGACTGTATAATGCCTCATGGGCAATTATGTTTTTAGTGGATCTATATCAGATCACAAAAGAGAAAAAGTATCTTTTGGGAATGGTGCAGATTATCCGGAAATATTATGCCGGAGGAGGGAGTACCTTTTATCCGAACGGTTGGTTTCCACTGGAGACGATTGAATCACTCAGGAATTGCGGCATGGAACAAGAGGCGGATGAGATTTTGACGCTATATCGGGAGCACGTGGACAATATGGTGAAAATCGGCACCTCTTATCCTCCGCACGAGGTGAATTATGAGCAGACAATTGTAACACCGGGGGCAACCTTTATCAGTCAATTTGTGCGAATTACCGGAGAAAAACAGTATATCGGTGATGTAAAAAAGCAGATCGATGTTTTGGAACGTTTCAACGGACACCAGCCGGACTATCACTTGTACGAAACAGCCATCCGGCATTGGGATGATTTTTGGTTCGGAAAAAGCAGACTTTATGGAGATACCTTTCCGCATTACTGGAGCGCTTTGAGCGGACTGGCTTTTTTGAATTATTATAAAATCAGCCATGATCCGAGTTACAGAGAAAAGGCAGAAGAAAATATCAGAAATTGCCTGTGCTTATTCTTTGAAAACGGTGCGGCATCCTGTGCCTATGTGTATCCGTATACCGTCAACGGAATACGCGGAGAGTTTTTTGACGGATGGGCAAACGATCAGGATTTTGCTCTCTATTATGCAATCAAATATCTTTCTTATACCGGATGATAAAGATTTATAGATTTTATGCATCTAAAACCGGATAAAAAAACACAGTGTTTGGATAAGAAAAACCATAGACAGGAAATACTGTTTATGATAAAATTATAAACAGAGAAAAGACTTTTTAAGGAGATGAAAGAAATGATTTACGGATTAGAAATTATGTCGGGACATTACGGTGTGTTCAATCATTTTTTGGATGGAATGCAGAATAATTCGCAAAATCCGATAAGCTGTGGAAAGACGCGCTCATGGAACGAGTTGGTTGGGCAGATGGATGCGGAAAAAATTGCTGCTCAGCTTTATGATGCAGGCGCAGCATATTATTTTATCACAATCATGCAGGGAACAAAGTATATGCTTGCACCCAATCAGACCTTTGATGAGATTGCAGGAACAAAGCCGGGAGAAGCATGCGCAACGCGTGATTTTCCAATGGACTTGGCAAAGGCGCTTTCAAAGTATGGAATTAAGCTGTATCTGTATTATACCGGCGACGGACCGTGGAAAGATGAGGTGATTGGAAAGCGTTTTGGCTTTACCGATCCCAGAGAGGATGTCAGCGAGGAATTTGTAAAAAAATGTGCAGCGGTGTTGGAGGAATACGCAGTTCGCTATGGTGATCTGGTAAATGGCTGGTGGATTGACGGATGTTATGGACCAGGACATACGGACATCAAATTTCACTATACAGATGAATTATTGGATTACTATTACAGAGCCATAAAAAAGGGCAATCCAAACGCGGCAGTTGCATTTAATAACGGTGTTTTCCCGGATGTGCTAAAATATTATCCTCATGAAGATTTTACCGCCGGAGAATTTAATTTTTTTGATACTTATCCAAAGGGCAAATTTACCGATGGCGCGCTTAGTCATATCCTTGCACCGCTTGGCATTTCAGTGGACGGAACAGAATGGGGTTCCTGGGGGGCTGTTGGCTGCAAACATTCCAGAGAGCATATGATTGAGTATGTCCGTCGCGTTACAGAAATGGGCGGTGCGGTTACCATTGATGTTGCACTTTTTGCTGATTCGTCCTTTGATCCGGAGCAGCTGCAAATGCTGAAAGCAATGAAAGAAAGTTTAATATGAAACTATCCGGAAAAGGAGAAGTCTATGAAAAGCGAATTATTCAGTTTCAGTATTCTGCCTTCTGTTGTTCCTGCGGATCGGACAAGTAAAATTACGATCAAAGGAAAAGGAGACTACTACAGATTCTTCGATGATGTGGAATATACCGTTACCGTCTGCCCGCGTGAAGATCCGGATTGCCCGACAGACGATGCCTTGTGCTTGAGGCAATATCACCGAAAACCACTATCAGTTTATCCTAAAAATGGAGTGATTGAGTTTGAGTATTTTTTCTCAAATGAACAAGAATGGGATATTATTGTAAGTGCGTCTGAAAAACAGAGAGAGCATATGAGCAAGCTGCGCGTGGCATATAAGGAT
>RQCD01000068.1 GCA_008668455.1 Clostridia bacterium | reverse complement strand
GTCAATATCCGCCGTATCTGTATCAATAAAGTGATGATCCTGAAAGCCTACCCCATGAATCGGCACTCCCTGATCGATTAATTTCTTCACTGTATTAAAAATCAGCTGCCGTTTTGACGGAATATCATAATAGTTATCATTCAGAATCAGAATTGCATCCGGATCTTCTTCATGCGCCCACTGGAACACATTTGCAATCAGATTTTCCGGTCCGACAATTTTTGCCAAATCCCGGATATCCCAGCTGACATGACCGAACAATTCGTTCACTACATCATAGCAATAAATCTTGCCTTTAAAATGCCGCACAATCGTTCTGACGTGATCCTCTAACCGTTTCATCACTGTGTCATAGGAAGCCGTTGTACCGTCTGCATTCTGTGTAAACCATGCCGGGAAAATTTTTTCGTACACCAAACCGTGTCCTCTGACCTTTAATCCATTTTTCTGCGCAAACTCCACAATGGCGTCTGCTCCGGAAAAATCATATACATTTTCAGATGGATGGATACAGTAAGGCTTCATTTGATTTTCGATCACAACTTCATTATACTGACTGACAACCAAGTCCTTATATTTTTCTGTTTGTGTCGGTTCTATTGATACACCGACATCAAACATTTCTGCATGGGTTTTATAAAGCGATCCGATTGATCCATAATCAAATCTTTTTCCATAGAGTTTCACTCTTGTCAGAAGAAACGCCCAGGACGTAGTACATCTTGGCATGATTTTTAAATGTTTCATTCCTTTTGCGAAATGAACTTCTGTCGCAAAGATCGTTTTTTTACCTGAATCCGCAGAGGCTATTTTATTCACCGTTACATTTTCAATCTTATTAAAAATTTTTCCATCCGCCGATTCATAGAGTGCATATTTGATCATCGTTTCCATATTCGCTTCTGACCATTCAAAAACGCTGTTTTCAAGCACAATTCTGATTTCAGCCCTTGAAATCTCCGGAGAGCCTTGGGCGGCATAGGAGGCATACGCCTCTGCACCATTTGCATATAACACATTCTGCGCAGATTCACATCCGACTGTCACCCATGTATACCATCCAACCGGAGCAACGCCCCAGCCGTTGCTATCACGCATCAAAGAAGTATCAGAAACCGGATCATCCAGGAGCAGCTCCTCCGCAGAGGGTTCTGCTGCAAATACAATTGCATTTTGCAGCAGAATTAAAACAGAAAGCAAGACAGCTATCCAATGGTTCATTCTTTTTCTCATAGTTTTCATCACTTCACAACCTCAAAAACCTGCGGTACAGTAATGAAAGGAGTCATGCCGTCTTCTGAATCCCACAAATACAGCATAATTGTTGTATCCGTTATATCAGATTGTGCCGGAGCGGTAAGCTTAAATGTGTTTTCACCTTTTTTCAGACTCATCTGCACCTTTGTCAGACTTAACATACGCCCAGCCTTATACACACCTGCCATTATCTCGGCTGCGCATTCCTCCTCCGAACCCTGCCTTGTGATAGTTCCTGATATTGTCCAGCCTCCGTTATCAATCTGAAGCTCCGGAGCTTTTGCATAGCTGATCACTTCTTCCTCTACGTCATTTCGTGTACCATAGAGTTTGACACCGGTTAAAAAGAAAATCCATGCATTTTCGCAATTTGGCATGATTTTAACAGACTTCATTCCATCAGGAAATTCTATTGTAATATGAAAATGCTGCTTTTTTTGATCGCTTGACATACCGGCATTTTCTATTTTGATATCGCCTTCAGCTACACTGGTAAATTTTTTTCCGTTAGCAGAATAGGAAAACGCATGCCTGATCGCTGATTTGATTGCTGCCTCATCCCAATTATATCCGCTTCGCTCCACTGAAACATTGATTCTTGCTTTGGTAAGCGCAGCATTTTTAACTGTATAAACTGCATATGTATCGATTCCGTTTGCATATAACACATCCTGTGCCTGTTCCAGTCCTACAGCGGCCCAGGTATTCCATCCTTCCGGAGCAATACCCCATAAATTCTGCTCACTCATCAGTGATGTATTACTGACGCGATCGTCCACAAGCAATTCTTCATTTTCAATCACACTTGTACCAAAAAGCTGAACACTGGTTAAGAAAAACGCCCATCCAGTCGAAGCATTCGGCATAATTTTGAAAGCGGTCGTTCCCTCCGGCAAAGTAATTTCTGCCTCAAAAAGCGCTTTTTTATCAGAATCTGATAAGCCGGTCTTAATCACTGTGATATTTTCTGCTTCTACTGCTGTTTCGCTGCCCGCTTTCTCCGATGCGAGAATTGCATTTTTTATGGTAGAAATCATCGCATCGTCAGACCAGGAAAATAAGCTTCTCTCACATACAACCTTCAGTTTTGCAAGTCTGATTTTTGCTTTTTTTACTGTATAAGACGCATAAGTGTCCGCACCGTTTGCATAGAGAACATCCTGTGCCGCCTCACATCCTACTGTCATCCATGTGTTCCAGCCCTCCGGCGCTATGCCCCAGTTGTTGCTGTCGCTCATAGCTTCCGTATTGGATACGTTGTCTTTTAAAAGCAGTTCATAATCCTCTGCCTTTACGGTGATTGCCATCAATTGGATCAGTAACGATAATATTAAAATGACTGACAAGCTGTTTCTTATTCTTTTCTTCATTTATTCTCACCAAAATCCTTTCTTATTCAATTCTGATTTCTGATGTCTCGCTGTTCCATTGAACGGAATAACCCATTGCTTCAAATAGACTTCTAACCGGCAGACGAACATGCTTTGAAATAATACTGGGCGCAGCGTTTAGAACAAATGCTGTTCCGTTCAGACTTGCATCTGTCTGATCCAGCTGCATCCGAAGCTGATTTTCACCATAGGTCAGCTCAATATTTCCATAAGCGTCTGTCCTGACCTCCGCTCCTGTCATTTCCAAAAAATCCTTCATTCGAATCATGGCGGTATGATCCTGGTCAGAAATCAGAGCGCTTTTTTGATCGTCTTTCCAATAGAGTTTGATTTGTCCGTCCTCATCTTCTGTCTTTTCCTCAGTCTTGTTACTCTTCTTTTTCTGATACTTTGCCGGGATTGGAGTCTTTCCATCCGAAATCAGAATATCTCCCCAGAAAATAGTTGACTGATGGGAATTATTCGTTGGATCGCACCATTTTGCTATGGATGTCCGTTTTCCGTTTTCCGCATCGGTAAAGCCAGCTTCAAAGCTATAAATCAGTCCCGGTTCCGGCTTTTGTACGTCGGTATCAATCGCAACCTCATAGAGATATCCTTTCTCTGTTTTTACACAGATTGCATTTGTCAGATTCTGCAGCGTTCCTGTATAGTCCACACGATACTGTGTATCGCCGTGACCAAGCCAGCCAACATGCATATTTCCCTGACTTAAATATAGCTCCATACAATCGCGCAGCCACGCTTCCGGCGCTGAAACATCCGGCGTGGAATCGGTCACCTCGCCCAGCACATAAATATGGTCCTCATCCCAAAGCACCCGTGCCGTTCCCTCCGCGCCGTTCTCACCTAACGCATATTTATTGACCGGCATTTTTTCTGCCTTGTTCCAGACATCATCAATCACACCGTCAATTTTCGGAGTTCCTTTATAAACCGGTACAATCAGTTCTTCGTATCCCTCCGGCGTTTTTCTCTCAAGCTCTTTCCAGTCCCGGATAGAATCATCCCACCGCGGAAGCTTCTTTTCGGTATCAATTGCCGCCCAGAAATTCTTGGTTGGTTCTCCGTTCATGCCAAACGGTTCGGGGAAATCGTATCTCCGTCCATTTGTGACCGAGGAGCGGTTGTCAGTGGTATTCCAGAAAGAAACGCACTCGATAATATCGGCATTTTCCCTGAAAATATCAAACATTGTTGCATACATTCTTGCAGCTGCGTCCGAAACCTTGTCGCGATCCTCCCATTTATAACTCGTCCAGACATCACTTTCCCGATAGCAGGACAGGTCTAATTCTGTAATATACACCGGCAGACCCAGCTCCCGGAGCATACGGAACAGATCTCTCATATCCTCCTCGGATACAAAGATATTCTCATGCCACTGCAAACCGATTGCATCAATTGGTACACCTTCAGCCAGCCACTCCTTCACCTGCTTGCAAATGCCTGTTCTCTGCGGCTTCTTCAAATGGCTGTTATCATCTAAAATCAGGATAGCATCCGGATCTGCTTCCTTTGCCCATTTAAAGAGCAGCGGAATGTAATCCTGACCGCAGATCTGCGCCTCCTCCATATACGATTTCAGCGTTCCGGTACCCGGATCAAACACCTCGTTGATCACGTCATAATACTGAATTTTTCCCTTATACCGTGTCACTAAGGTTTTTACGTGATCCTCCAGTCTCGCTAATGCAACTTCCTTTGACACAGGATTTCCGTTTTCGTCCTTGAAAAAACTCCAATAATGATTGTTGTTATACCAAAGGGCATGCCCCCTGACCTTCATGCCATGCTCCTTTGCCCATTCGCACATATTGTCGACCGCAGTAAAATACCAGCTGTCCGGTCCATTGTGAACCACATGCCCTTTAAATTGATTTTCCGGCGTCAAAATGTTAAACTGGCTTGTGATCAGATCGCCGTATTGATCCAGATCCCACGGTTCAGCAGAGGTTCCTATCATAAACTGATCCTTAAAAACCTCTTTCATAGAAGGAATCGTCGAATAGTCAAAATCCGGCTTTTGCGAATGAGCCACTCTCTCTGTTCCGCCTAAGCCATAGACCTCCTCCTGAGAAAAATGGATTTTGACAATGTTGCAATTAGCGGATGCATACTCCTCCTGAACCAGTTTCAAATACTGATATTCTCCTCCTAAATGACTTCCGTTAAACGCTCTGTGGTACTGCTGAGTTGCTTCCCACACATCCTTATGCGCTGTCTTTTCAAGATCATACAGCTGAATGGATGCGAATTCCCAGTTGTCTCCATCCTTGGAAACATAGAATTTCATATTGACTCTTGCCCATCTGTTTTGATAGATTTCTACACCAAACGACCGGAATGGTTTTGTCGATTTGAAGATGGCATAAGCAGGTGTTTTCTCCGGTTCGGAATATACAAGCGCTTTTTGATAGTCATCGTTTATGATCGGGTTGATATCAATATACTGTCTCACAAGCTTTTCATCAAATTTGTACAGATACAGCCGACGGTTATTCTTCTTGTATGCCCGCTCAAGCTTTGCCCGATAGAATCCGCCGCAGTAATCCGGCAATCCTACCTTGGTAAAATCCCAGATACTCCACTCCACTTGCAGTCTCAAATAGTTTTGTTTCCAGCGTTCATAGTCTGCGCGGTCGTGCAGCTGCCATTCCAGAATGATTCCCGGGTCTCTCCCGTCAAACTCCTCATATTCCGCAAAATTTGGTTTTTTTACCTCATAATCTGCATGAATTTCTAATGCATGTTCTGCCAGTCTGACATATTCACGCTGTTCCTCCCACGATCTTTCAATCGTTTGCCGATCCTTTGCGATGCTTAATAATTCATCATAGAAATAGTGTGTTTCATCCCGAAAAAAGGTTTTCACATCCATTCCCCAGGTATGCTCCGGAACAAGCAGTAAATTGTCCGTCAGGTCGGTCTGTTCGATTTCGTGTTCGTCTAAATATCTAAGAATTGCCCGGTATCGACCCAGTTTTTTCGGATCGGTGGCAACGCCATGAATCCATGTATCACCGATTTCCCGGTCAATCACAGGGAGATCCTTTGCGTGCTCTAAAACAATCTGTCCAAATTCCTCTAAGGAAATCGCCTGAATTTCTGCATTCGGATATTTTCTTTGGTAGTCCGCGTAAATCCTGCGAACCTCATCCGCTGTCTGCGGACCTTCATTATCGTGCGTATGCGCAAATTCCAGTGCAGTATCTCCAAAGATTTCCGGCGTTCCGTAATCTCCCTGATACATCACAACAATGCTGTCCTCTCCGCATTTCCACCGAAACAGCCGAGGAACCTCCGGAACAGGTGTTGCAGGATTGACGCCAATATGCATAAAGTTAATTCCGGCTTTTTTCATATACGGTATCATCCCAATGGTATGTCCCGGAACATCGGTCATTTTTGCAGACTCGGTTTTTACACCGAACGTCTCATCCAGCTTTTTTGAGATTGCAAGTCCGTATTGAAAAAGCTTCGGACTCATTGCCTCCGTATGTGTTGTAAACGGCAGAGCATGCCAACGAATGATACCATCTTCAAGCGCTTCCCTGATCCTTGGAACATTTTTTTTCAAAGCCAGATCAACAAGCCACGAGCCAACTGTCCAAACAAACGGTGTGCTGCTGTCTTTCAGCTCATATCCCACCCGGATCGCATTTGGAATATATTCATGCAGATATTTTTCTGTAATGACTCCTGCATAATTTGTAAATCCAATATCTAAATGTGTTTTAAAGACGATACACACCCTGCTGATTTTATCATTCTCTATTGTATTCATGCGTTTTCCCTCCTGCAAGATCATTTGATCACGAAAACCTCAGTCGTCATAAACCAATGCGCATTGATTACAATCTTCGAGCAGTTCATTCCAGCAACATCATATCCCAGCAAATCATTCATGCTTCCCACCGTTACGTCAAGCCCACGCTTGCTTGTTTGGTCATAAATATAAATCGGTGTGGTTGAGATATCCCATACTGCATAGTCCTGCGGCAGATTCGGTCCCAAATAATTCTTATCATAAGTAACGGCAATCTGCCCATCCTCATTTCTCCATACATATCCGATTCCGGCAAAGAAATCCTCTCCGCCCGTTCCGCCGCCCGGATAGATCGTGCCACCATAGCCAAGCGAATCCTTTTCGGCATCATAAACCTTTTCATAGGTTGTGATATATCCTTTTTCATTCTGAGAGAATCGAATAATGTCACCGCGTTTCAGCTGAGATTTGAGCACACCGTCCTCAAACATCACTCTTTGAATGTAACCCTTCCACATACCGGACACAACATCCATAATCTCCTCATCTTCATTTACTTCACTTTCGCCGCTTTCCCCCATCATCCATTTTTGGGTATCGTCAATCGAGCCGCCTGTGCCGACGCTTCCATGTATGATGACAAATTCCGGCTTCAGAGAATCGTTTCCCAATCCAAAGCACTCAGCCATATAAGATTGATTGCCTTTAATACTCCCTGGTTTCAGTAACTGATAGTCCTCCTTAATCTCCCCGGTCAGCTCCGGATCTACCTTGACGATTTTAGCGCTGCTGATAATCATTTTTCCGCCAAAGCAATATGCCGATCCGTTGTACCAGTAGTTTTGCTTGTTCAGGATTCTGAATAGGCTTTTTTTGTCTTCCTTTCCTGAAACAATGCCTTTCTTTGCAAGCGCATTAATACTCTCCTTTGCCCACGGAACGCTATCAAGATCTTCAAACAAATCAGTGATCGTTGCGTCTGTTTTCGTTCCGGCAGCCGGCGGTATCACACTGATTGCAGAGCTTTTTCCGGAGGAGGAGCTGCTGCCGCCTCCGCCTCCGCCACCCGTATGCTTATTGTCAGAGTCCTGCTGTTCCAGCTCCTGCAATGCAAGCTTAAACTGACTGATCAATTCCTCGCGTGAGGATACGGATGCTGCTCTCTTTTTCAGGATATCCGCAAAACTGTTCAATTTCTGTCCGCTCAATGAGGAATATTTGGAGCTGGTAAACGCATCTCCCAAAACATTCGCACCGCATTGTTCTAGAACATAGGTAATCTCGGTACGAATCTCTGCATTTTTCAGAGTAGACAGCATTAACAAATACTCAAATTCACTCTTAAATTCTGTCCCGTTCTGAAAAACCTTGCAAATTTCCTTGTCAAATGCTGTTTTTACCTTAGCAGAGGAATTCTGATAAATTTTATATACTTCATCCTCTTTTTTCAGCGACAGAATACTGTTGATATCCTGATTTTCCAGATCAACAAATCGGGTGACAGATTCCATTCCCTTGAGCTTGATTTCAGCAAAAATCAAGCTCTCCTTCATTAATTTCTTTACATCATCAATCGTTGACGGCGGAGTTTGTTCCAGCTTTTTGTAAATGCTTTGTGCAAGTTCCTCCATATCTCCGTATTCCACAGACGGCAGTGAAATTTCTGTGCACAGAGCATTCATATCCAGTCCGTTTAAAATTGTCAGAACATCACTGCTGCTTTTTGCGTCGGCAATACTTTTCAAAAGCATTGTTTGTTCATCAAAGGTGTATTTCGTTTCCTGCATCAGATGCCCGGAATCATCATGCTGATAATTCACTTCGATATAATAGAGCGGCTCGTTGGGGTCATAGCTTAAATCCACATCAAATGCCATCTGCATCTCAAACGCGTCATTTTCCGCAATAACCTGTGTCAGATAGACTGTTTTATCCTTTGCTGCGTTTAGCACTCTAATGGTTACCCAGCTGTCGTCAGCATCATTCGGCAGTGTTCCGAAAACACGCATCATCCCTGTGTCATTATGATACTCCACCTGAATACCGCTGTCCTCTGCAAAAACAGCAAACGGAGCCATCATAGACAAAGAGAGAATCGCTGCACATAATTTCATTTTCATAAAACTTTCCTCCATTAATTTTTACTAAAATCTCCAAACATTTCTACATTCTTTTTATACTGCTGTGTTCTGAATTCTTCCAGCTTTCCAACACCGATCCGGTCAAACTCCTGAAGCATTCCATCAAGTGCTGCTAATGCCTTATCCTCGTCTGCTTCTAATGTATATTTGTAAATTGTTGAGTTTACAACGCTGTCCATATTTTCCTTGATGGTGAGAATATCTGCATCATTTTTGGTTGGTTCTATAAATCTTGAAAGGTTGACATCTGCAAGCTTTGCATATTTGCATGCAATTTCTCTGTCTGCCTGTCTTTTCGGATCCTCTGTGCTTGCCCCTTCCTTTGTTTTAAAATAACCCGGATAATATAAGAACCGGAAAGACATAATTCCTGTTTCCTGCATATATTTGTCTGCATTATTTGCTTCCTGCTCCAGAGCATACTCTGTCTTTTCCAGATCACCATCTGCATCTAAGGTATAGTTTTCGCCCTCAATACCGTAGTTCATTAAAAAGTTCCCTTCACGGCTCCACAGATATTGCAAGAATTTTACAGCTTTTTCCGGATCCTTGGAATCCTTGGAAATTCCTGTAATCGTCCAGTAGGAATAAGGATAAACCGGTTGGAACACAGGATCTTCCACGGCACGCATCGGTTCAACCATTTTGTAGTAGGCGTTTGGATTTGTTCTCTGCATAACCGCAGAAGCGTTCCACAGCTGATCCAAAGAAGCAGGCACACAGAAGCTGACGCCAAGCGCTCTGTCCTCGTCAATCTGATTTGACTGCTTTACATACATATTTTTATCTAAAAGTCCCTCCCGGTTCAGTCTCGCCATAAACTTCACCAGATCGCGGTATTTCGGATTTCTCCATTTTACTTTCACATCACCGTTTTCATCCACATAACTGTTATCTACAATTCCAAAGGAACGTTCTAATATGTAAAGTCCCCAGCACTGCTGATTCATGTCGAGCGGAATGCTTTCCTTCCCGTCAATCGTCGGATATTGTTCCTTGAATTTTTTCAAAGCATCCACAAATCCATCCGGTGTTGTCATATCGGGAGATCCAATTGCTTCATAAATATCAGCTCTTACATTATATCCCTGTGTACCGCTTAAACTGCCTGTGCCGTCAATAAAGAAGCTGGGCAGCCCATACAGCTTTCCATCGTCACGGTTTTTTACCTGTTCCCATATGACCTCCGGAATCTGTTCCTTAAAATCAGGCGCATATTTCTCGATCAATTCATCCAACGGATATACCTTATTCGATTGAATCAAGGTATCCATATCGCTGCTGCTTGCATCAAAGGTTAAAAGATCCGGCAGAGCGTTTGTTGCGGTCAGGAGGTTGATTTTTTCGCTTCCTCCGTTTGTCGGAATAATGATTTTCGGTCTTACTCCGGTATTCTCAACTACTTTTTTCAGAACAGTCGCCGTGTCCCACATTGCGTCTGTGCCTCCGGCGCTGACACCGCAGTACCATGTCAGCTGACCGTCGTCTGCACTTTCCTTTGGTCCGCAGCCAGACAAGCTTCCTACAGCTGCTGCAGCTGCAAGAGCTGCACATAAAATTCTTTTTAATTCCTTTTTCATTTTCATCTCTCCTATCTTTTTTATGTATTAAACTCAATGAGTCTAATGTTTACTCCTTGATTGACCCCAGCGTCATACCCTTGACAAAATACTTCTGGAAGAACGGATATACTAAAAT
>RQCD01000084.1 GCA_008668455.1 Clostridia bacterium | reverse complement strand
GTATCACTTTAACATAAAAAAGCAGAAATTTCAACAGTTTTTCAAAATTTTCAAAAAACATTTCCATATCTAACAAAAAAGGTTGCTTTTCTGTCCTAAAAAGCAACCTTTTTTCGTGATATTTACAAGGAATACCTATGCAATCGTTTCTGTGTTTCATATTCACAAACATCTCATCACCGACAGGGTCAGCAGAAGGAAACACGGAACAAGTAGACGAAAGCGCATTTTGGAAGTTTTATGATGCCAGACAATCATTCCCGTTGCGCCGCCAATACCGCCCAGGAGGAATGCTGCGCCAAGCAGCACATTTTCCGGCACTCTCCATCCGCCCGATACTGCCCGGTGTTTATCCCATCCATAAAGAAAAAACACCGCCAGATTCCATCCGATTAAAATCCGTTCGTACATGCAGCCTCTCCCCTTATGAAAGTACAAACAAGCCGCCTGTTACCGCAAAACATATCAGAACTAAAATACATAACACAATCCGGTAATAACCAAATACTGTGAAGTCATGCTTTCTGATATATCCGACCAAAAACCGGATTGCCCAGAGAGACACCAGATAGGAAACCGCCGTACCGACCAAAAGAATCCAGCCGCCGCCTGCATCCAAGGCAAATCCGTTTTCCATCACAAATTTCACGCCGCGCAAAAAGCTTGCGCCAAACATCACCGGAATGGCAAGAAAAAACGAAAATTCTGCCGCAACGCTCCGGGAGGCTCCTAAAATCACTGCACCCAGAATTGTCGAGCCGGAACGGGATGTTCCCGGAATCAGAGAAAGTACCTGAAACATACCGATCAAAAATGCCGTTTTATAGCTCATTTCGTCAATGGAGGAGATTTTCGGCTTTTTATTCTGCCGTTCAATCAGAATAAACAAAACGCCGTAAACGATCAGAGCCAGTGCGATGACAAAGGGTACTGACAAAGTACTCGTCACCAAATTGTCCAGCAATACACCGGCAACGGCTGCCGGAAGCATTGCTATAATTACCTTAAACCACATCAGCCAGGTATTGCGTTTTTCCTGTACGCTTTTCTTTGGAGAAAACGGGTTCAGCTTGTGGAAATAAAGCGTCAAAACCGCTAAAATTGATCCAAACTGAATGATTACTACAAATAAATCCTTAAACTCCTGCGATTGATGCAGTCTCAAAAACCGCTCCACCAGAATCAGATGTCCGGTGCTGGAAATCGGAAGCCATTCTGTAATGCCCTGCACAATACCCAGAATAACCGCTTTGATAATCTCTAACATGTCATATACCCTCTTTTTTTGTTATGCTTTTTTCATATTCTCCGCATATGCCTTTGCAACCTGGACTGCTCCGTCCACCCCCAGATCGGTGACATTGATGCAAAGACTGTAGTTGCTCATTCTTCCCCATTCCTGATTACTGTAATAATTATAGTACGTCTTGCGTTTTTTCTCTGTTTTAATAATACGGTCGCGCGCTTCTGCATGGTTTAAGCCATACAGCCTGCTGATCCGCGCCACACGGCTTTCCATATCGGCATAGACAAACACGTCCACATGATTGACGTCTACATCCTGCAAAACATAGTCCGCACACCGACCCACAATAACGCAGGATTCCTTTCTTGCAAGCTCCTTAATACTCTCTGCCTGCGCCAAGAACACACGGTCATTGATCGGAAGATCGCACACACCCTGCGTCAGAACGCTCCGAAGTCCTCCGCTGACCACTAAGGAATACAGGAGACTGTTCGTTGCCGTTTCATCTACAAGCTTTAAAATATCCTCGTCGATATTGCTCTTTTCTGCAGCCATGGATAAAAGCTCCTCATCATAAAAGGAAATTCCGAGCTCCTTTGCAAGCTTTTCCCCAAACTCCTTTCCGCCGCTGCCAAACTGCCGTCCTATTGTAATAACTGTGTTTTTCATAAAAATCTCTCCTTATTTTGAATATAAATATGAATATACCCGGTAAAACCGTTCTATTTTCTTAACATAATTTTCCGTTTCCGCAAACGGAATTTTTGACAGTTCCTTCTGATCCTCGCTGTAGCGTTCGTCCGAAAGCCAGGAGGTGACATTCCCCATGCCGGCATTATATGCCGCCAGCGCTAAGTCCTCGTTATTGTAATAATCCAGAAGATAGCGCAGATAGTAGCACCCCATCTGAATATTCAGCGCCGGATTCTCCAGATCCTCCGGCTGAAACGCAATCCCCATCTTTGCTGCAATCCATTGTGCGGTGCTTTCGGTCAGCTGCATTAAGCCGCGCGCCACACCTGAATGTGCACGAAGATTAAAGTTGCTCTCCGTTTTCACCATAGCCATCACAAGATACGGATCCAGCTGATATTCCTCTGCACTCTGACGGATTTCCTCCTCATAGCGCAGCGGATACAGAAACGAAACGCATGCCATACATCCAAAACGCAATCCGGCAATAATGATCAAAAGCGCTAAAAATCCCGATAACACTCTGATTTTTTTCAAGGCACTTCCCTCAATTTTTTAATTATTTTCATGATTTGTCCGGACAATTCGTCCTTTGTACTATTATTATACACCACATAATCTGATTTTTCAAGATAAAACTCGTCCTTATTTTGAGAATTTATCCGGGAAACCGCATTTTCTCTGGAAAGACCGTCGCGCGCCATAATCCGTGCGATCCGTTTTTCCCGGTCTGCCAGTACTGCAATCACAGCGCTGCACCGCTTATCCAGTCCGTATTCCAGCAGCAGCGGCGCATCAAAAAAGCAGATTTCCCCGCGTACATTTTTCAGACGCTCCTCCGTTTCCTGCATCACATACGAAAACATAATGCGGTTCAGGACAGAAAGCTTTTCAGGATCAGAAAATACGATTTCTCCCAGTCCTTTTCGGTCAAGCGTGCCATCCGGCAAGATAATGTCCTCACCAAAGCTGTTCCGGATTTCTGCCAATGCCGGTCTTTTTGGCAGGACAACCTCGCGGCAAATCTGATCCGCGTCCAAAACCTCATAGCCTGCCTCCCGGATCACCTGCGCCGCCATGCTTTTTCCACAGCCCGTACCGCCGGTGATCCCGATAAGCTTTTTTTTACTTTGCATCATACCAACTCCTGCCAATGTGACAATCTGCCGTCAGCGGAACGCGGAAATTAACCACATGCTCCATCTCCTCCGAAAGAATTTTTGCAGCCTTTTCTGCTTCCTCTCCCGGCGCTTCCAAAATCAGCTCGTCGTGAATCTGCAAAATCAGCTTGGTTTTCATCTGTTCCTTTAAAAGCCGCTTGTAAACACGCACCATTGCAAGCTTGATAATATCTGCCGCCGTTCCCTGGATCGGCGTATTTAATGCAACACGCTCCCCAAAGGCACGAACATTAAAATTAGCGGCTTTCAGCTCCGGAATATACCGAATCCGATGGAAAAGCGTCTGGACATAGCCATCTTCTGCCGCCCTTTTCTTGATTTCCTCCATATAGCTCCGGACGCCGCTGTAGTTTTCCAGATAACCTGCAATATACTGCCTTGCTTTCCTGACGGGAATTTTTAAATCCTTTGCCAGACTGTATTCTCCGATTCCATAGACGATTCCAAAGTTGACTGCCTTTGCCCAGCTTCTCTGCTCCGGCGTCACCTCGGACTGCGGAATCCCTAAAACCTGCGCCGCTGTAACAGCATGAATATCCTCTCCGCGCGAAAAAGCGCTGATCATATGCTCATCATTGGAAATATGCGCTAAAACGCGCAGTTCAATCTGCGAATAGTCGGCATCCACCAGCACATGATCCTCTCCGTCTGCTACAAACATTTTCCGGAGCTCTCTCCCCAGCGCCGTCCGAACCGGAATATTCTGCAAATTCGGTTCTGTGGAGCTGATTCTGCCGGTAACCGTGACAGTTTGGGTAAAGTTTGAATGAATCCTGCCGTCTGCCGGATCAATCACTGCCGCCAGTCCGTCACAATAGGTATTTTTCAGCTTGGAAAGCTGGCGGTATTCCATTAAAAGCTCAATGACCGGATGCTCTCCCAAAAGTCCTTCTAATGTCTCGGCATTCGTAGAATAACCGGTTTTTGTCTTTTTGCCTGCCTTCAGACCTAATTTTTCAAACAGAATCACCCCAAGCTGCTTCGGAGAATTTAAATTAAATTCCTCGCCGCAGAGCAGGTAAATATCCTGTGTAATTTCGTCAATCCTTGCACCCAATGCTGCGCCGAATGCAGAAAGCTGCCCGCGGTCAATCTTTACACCTCGGATCTGCATATCTGCTAAAACCTCAGAAAGCGGCAGCTCAATCTCCTCATAAAGCGTCAGCTGCTCCATTTTGGAAAGCTTTTTCCGGATCTCCTCCCGCAGGCGCAGAACCGCATAAGCCTCCCGGCACACCTGATCGCTTTCTCCCTCGTCAAAAAGAGATGTCTGGTTTTCTGCCTGCGGCTTCAGCGTGATCCCAAAATAGTCCTCGGTCAGCCCGCCGACCGTGTAGGAGCTTTTTGCAGGATCTGCTAAATATGCGCCGATTTCCACATCATCACAGATACCGGAAATTCTTGTCCTGTCCCAAAGACGAACCCTGACATCCTTGGAAGAAAACATAATTTTTCTGACATTTTCATTTTCTAAAAGCGGACAAAGCGCCGCCAATACCGCGTCCTCGCCAAACCGTCCGCAGTCAATCCCAACACTTTTTTCTCCGGAGGCTAAACCGATTTCGCCTTTTTTCGTAAAATAGACTGCGCACTCCTTTTTTTGAATCAGCTCGTGAATCCAGCGCTCCCATTCCGAAAGACTCTCTGCCATTTTCAGCGTTATCCCATCAAACAAATCAACCATTTCCTGCGGTTCTTCCTTGGGTGCAAGCGCAAGACGCTTGATCAGGCTATTCAGCTCTAAGCGTTTCAGGAAATCATAAAGTTCCTCTCCGGCATGCTCGGAAAGCGTTCCGGAAAGCCTGCATTCCTCTGCGGAAAACCGAATCGGAACGGCACGGTCAATCGCGGCAAGCTGCTTGCTTAAATATGCCATGTCCTTTCCTTTTTTCAGCTTTTCGAGCATCGCACCCTTTAAGCCGATTTCCTCAATATGATCATAAATATATTCAATGCTGTGGTGCTTTTCTATCAGAGACATAGCCGTTTTTTCGCCGATTCCCGCAACACCCGGAATGTTATCCGACGCATCTCCCATCAGCGCCTTTACATCAATAAATTCCTTCGGAGACACATGATAGCGCGCAAGCACCGCCTGATCGTCATAAACGGTTGTCTCGTTCACGCCGCTCCGGCTCACCGTCAGAATGATTTTCGTTTTGTCCGACGCAAGCTGAAGATCGTCTTTATCCCCCGTTGCGATCAGACACTCAATCCCCTCTTTTTCGCAGATGGCAGAAACCGTTCCGATAATATCGTCTGCCTCATATCCGGATAGCTCCAAAAGCTTAATATTCATTTTTGAAAAAAGCTCCTTCGCAAGCGGCATCTGAACCTTCAGATCATCCGGCATCGGCTTTCTCTGCGCTTTGTAACCATCATACATTTTATGCCGGAAGGTGGGTGCGGAAAGATCAAATGCAGCGCAAAGATAGTCCGGCTTCTGCTCCTCCATCAGCTTTAGTAAAATATTCAAAAGTCCGTAAATCGCATTGGTGGGCGTTCCATCCTTTGCGGAAAGGTGCCGTATGCCGTAAAAGGCGCGGTTTAGGATACTGTTGCTGTCTAAGATTAATAATTTTTTCATACGCATTCCTCTATATATTTTCAATCTGCCAGTCAATTGGCTTTTGCAGGATTTCATTCACCCTTTTGAAATGTCCGCACCCAAAAAATCCGCGCGAAGCGGAAAGCGGACTCGGATGCGCCGCAGTCAATACATAGTGCTGCGGATTGGTGACAAGCGACTGCTTTTCCTTTGCGTTATTGCCCCATAGCAGGAAAATGACAGGCTCGGTGCGTTCGTTCAAAAGCTCAATCACACGGCTTGTGAAGATTTCCCAGCCCTTTCCGCGGTGTGAATTTGCCTGCCCGTCCCGGACGGTCAGAGAGGTGTTTAATAAAAGCACTCCCTGCCTTGCCCATTTTTCCAAATAGCCGTTATTCGGAATATAGCAGCCAAGCTCCCGGTTCAGCTCCTTATACATATTCAAAAGCGACGGCGGAATCGGAACGCCCTTCTGCACCGAAAATGCCAGACCGTGCGCCTGGTTTTCCTCATGATACGGATCCTGCCCCAAAATCACCACTCGTGTATCCTGATAGGATGTCCACTTTAACGCATTAAAAATATCGTACATATCCGGATGAATCCTTGCATGCTGATATTCATCTTTTAAAAACTGCCGGAGCTTTTTATAATACTCCTTCTGAAATTCTCCTTCTAAAAGACCGTCCCAGTCATTTCCCAGCTGTACCATATATGCTTCCCCTCTCTTTCTATCTTTAGTATAATATATTTTCTAAAAAATAGCAATCCTTTTAGACTGATTTTTTGGAAGTTAACAGAAAGTTCATGACAGTTTCATGAAAAGCGCTTTACTTTTTGAGCTAATTGCCGTATAATGGATTTATAAGAGTTATAAAATGTTATAGCTACGACATTTTATTTTGGGAGTGGGGAAAGTGCAGACTTTAACAGGGAAATCGGTATGCCGAGGCATTAGCTTTGGGCGGCTTTATTTTTATCACCGGGCAAAGCGGACGGTGCAGCATTGTCATATCACCGATACAGAAGCGGAAATCCGCCGTTTTCATGCTGCACGGAAAAAGGCTGTTTCCGAGCTTGCCGCCCTTTTTCAGACAGCGCAGAAAAGCGTGGGCGAATCAGAGGCAATGATATTCTATATCCACCAGATGATGCTGGAGGATATAGACTTCATCGCGTCCACCGAACGCACGATCCGGGAGGAGCATCTCAACGCGGAGTCAGCAGTGGAAAAGGTAGCCTCCGGCTTTCAGGACATGTTCGACGCAATGGAGGACAGCTATATCCGCGAACGCTCCGCAGACGTTTTAGATGTTTCCGAGCGCGTGATTTCCATATTATCCAACCGAAATTCCTCCAGAGTGGAGCCGGATCAGCCGGCAATTATTGTAGCAGATGATTTGGCGCCCAGCGAAACCGTGTTATTAGACCGTTCGAAAATTCTTGCCTTTATCACCGAAAAAGGTGCGTCTACCTCACACACTGCAATCCTGGCACGAACCATGAATATTCCGGCATTAATCGGCGCATCCGGGATTCTGCGTCATGAGTATAACGGCAAGGAGGCAATTGTAGACGGCTATTCCGGCATGATTTATATTGATCCGGATGAGGAAACCTATAAAAAAATGCGGCAGAAAAAGCAGACCTACGAGGAAGAACGGAAGAATTTGGAATGTCTGAGAGGACAGAAAACCGTCACAGCAGACGGACAGGAGATTATGCTTTATGCCAACATTAATTCCGAGACAGACGCAGAAGCTGCACTTTTGAATGACGCAGAGGGAATCGGGCTGTTCCGGAGCGAATACCTGTTTTTAGATCGCGAGGACTACCCGGATGAGGAAACACAGTTTCGCGCCTTTCGTGCTGTTCTGGAAAAAATGGGAGACCGCCGCGTGATTGTCCGCAGCTTTGATATCGGTGCAGATAAGAATATCGGCTATTTTCACCTGGATAAGGAGGAAAATCCGGCGCTTGGGATTCGTGCCATCCGGCTCTGCTTAAAGCGTCCGGAATTATTCAAGACTCACCTGCGCGCGCTTTATCGCGCGTCTGCATTCGGACGCCTGGCAATTATGCTCCCTATGATCATTTCTCCGGAGGAGATCCGGCAGACAAAGGAGCTGATCGCCGGGGTACAGGAGGAGCTGAGAAACGAGGGAAAAGCATTTTCCGAACATGTGGAGCTTGGGATCATGATTGAGACACCGGCAGCCGTAATGATCAGTGATCTGTTGGCGAAGGAAGCAGATTTCTTTTCCATCGGCACAAACGATCTGACTCAGTACCTTTTAGCGCTTGACCGTCAGAATGATCATGTGGCTGATTCCTATAACCCGTTCCACCCTGCGCTGATCCGGAGCATTCAGACTGTAATCCGGTCGGCACACCAGGCAGGAATCTGGGTGGGCGTCTGCGGAGAAATCGGCTCTGATCAGGAATTTGCAGAAATTCTGATCTCCCTCTGCATCGACGAAATCTCCGTCCCCCC
>RQCD01000009.1 GCA_008668455.1 Clostridia bacterium | reverse complement strand
GTTATAGTAAATGGTGTCGCCGGCAGAGAGAATTTCCTCATTATCACCGACAACAAACTTGACTCTGCCCTTGGTTACAATGTCAAATTCCTGACCGACATGCGTTGCCACCGGAACGGGGCGCGTCTGCTCCTCCTCAGAATAGGGAAGCTTTACCCAATATGGCTCTGCAATTTTATTTTTGAATTTTGACGCTAAGTTTTTGTAAACGCCGTGGGAACGCCGGGTGATCGGCAGACCGCCGCCCTTCCGGGTGATGGTGAAGCTGGGCAGCGTCGGACTGATTCCCTCTAAAAGATCGGTCGGATCGACGTTGAATTTCTTTGCGCATTTATAAATGAAAGTGAAGCTGAAATCCTTTTCGCCCGATTCGTAAGCGTTGTAGTCCTCCAGGGATACCCCGGCTGTTTTTGCCATTTCCTCGGCGCTGATGCCCAGAATCTCACGCGTGCTGCGGATTCTCTGCGCAACCTCTGCCAATTGTTCCAAAAGATTTTCTCCCATGATTATTTCCTCCTGTTTCATGATGATGTATTCTTTTGCGACAAAAAACTCGTCTCAAAAGAATCATTTTCCTTTGAGACGAGTAAAATTCTTACCCGCGGTACCACTCAAATTGCATTAAAAATGCCCCTCACAGACTCCATCAAGTCCTTTGCTTTCACGCAGCAACTACACGGGAACACCTAATAGAAACCGTTCAGCGTTCCGGCTCAGAAGTGATAAGCCCTTAGGATCTTTGTTCTTGGCTCGCCCCAAACGCCAACTCTCTCCAAACTCCGTATCCTGACCGTCTTCATCATAGCCTTTATGAATGATATTTTGTTTTTCTGTTATCATCATACCACACTTTTTTTAGGATGTCAAGTATTGTTTTTCGCTATTTCCAAAATTTTTTTTAACACGAAATCAGTTTTCGCAGGATTTCTCCCCAAAAAGCGACAAAGCTTTTTTTCGGAACGTCCTCCTCATAGACAAGCTCAACCGTTTCATACAGCCTGCCGTCTAAATAGAGTTCTATCGTCCCGGCAGGGGACCCGGCAGTAATCGGAGCAGTGGCAGCATCAGGGAGCGAAAGCTTTTTTTCAATCTCTCCTCCCTCTTTTTTGGACAAGAGGATGAAGGAGTCCTTCCTTGCCGCCACCGAAACCGACGGCTTTACCCCTTTTTCAACCGGAACAGATTCCAGACTTTCTCCGGCAGTGACGGCTTTTTCCGTCCGGTAATTCGCAAAGCCGTAGTCTAAAAGCCCGGACGCAGCCGCAAAACGGTCCTTGGAGGTCGGCGCACCTAAGACCACCGCCACAAGCTGCATGCCGTCCCGTTCTGCCGTTGCAGAAAGACAGCAGAGCGCCTTGGAGGTTGAACCGGTTTTTAAGCCGTTTGCGCCCCGGTAAAAGCGGATGAGCTTATTCGTGTTGGCAAGCTGAAATTTTCCGTCCCGGAGGGTGTCCATCCAGATGGTGGTGTATTCAAAGATTTTCGGATGCCGCAATAGCTCGCGCGACATGATGGCAACATCCCGGGCGCTGGAATAGTGGTTATCATCATCCAGTCCGTTTGTGTTCACAAAATGTGTGTTTTCCATTTGCAGCTCTGCGGCGCGCTTGTTCATTTCCTCCACAAATGCCGTCTCGCTCCCGGCAAGATGCTCTGCAATTGCCACTGCGCCGTCGTTTGCAGACGCAACCGCAATTCCCTTTAGAATATCGTGTACGCTGATCTGCTCCCCGGCTTCTAAAAACATGGTCGAGCCGCCCATGCTCTTGGCACGCTCGCTTGCGGTTACCGTGTCATTTTCGGAAATTTTACCGCTGTCAATCGCCTCCATGGTGAGCAGCATGGTCATCACCTTGGTCACGCTTGCAATCGGTAGCCGTTCATCCGGATTTTTTTCGTATAAAATCTGTCCGGTGTCTGCCGCCATTAAGATAAGAGATTTTGCCTTTAATTCCGGCAGCGGATCTTCTGCCGAAGCATAAGACGAAAAAAGAATCATCACCGGAATCAGAATGGATAGAATTTTTTTCATACGCTTCAACTCCTGTTCTATATTTATTTTATGCTCCTATGTGTCTCATATGCTAAAAACGGCGATTTTATGCCGTTTGCAAAATTACACATAAGAATATCAAAAAAACAAGTCTGTTTTTATGGAATATGCAGAGTGTTATTTTTGGGTTTAGTGAATACTACTAAGAAATTTTCAATAATTTTGTTCAAATAGAGACTAACATTTTCCCGGCAAATATGGTATCATATATGTGTAATCAATTTTAGGTACATCAGTACAAGAACACAGAGAGGAGCTATTTTTAGTATGGCTGATTTGCAATTAAAACATATTTATAAAAGATACGCAGGCGGTGTAACCGCTGTTGGAGATTTCTGTCTGGATATTGCAGATAAAGAGTTTATCATTTTGGTTGGACCTTCAGGATGCGGAAAATCGACCACACTCCGTATGATCGCAGGTCTTGAGGAAATTTCTGAGGGTGAGCTTTACATTGACGGAAAGCTGGTCAATGACGTTGCACCGAAGGACAGAGATATCGCAATGGTATTCCAGAACTATGCGCTCTATCCACATATGACTGTATTTGAAAACATGGCATTCGGTCTGAAATTAAGAAAGACACCGAAGGATGAAATTAAAAAGCGTGTAACCGAGGCTGCTAAGATCCTGGATATTGAGCATCTGCTCGACAGAAAGCCGAAGGCTTTGTCCGGCGGTCAGAGACAGCGTGTTGCCTTAGGCCGTGCCATTGTGCGTGACCCGAAGGTATTCTTAATGGACGAACCGCTCTCAAACCTGGACGCAAAGCTCAGAGTTGCTATGAGAACAGAGATCAATAAGCTCCATAAGAGACTGCAAACAACCTTTATCTATGTAACGCACGATCAGACAGAGGCTTTGACGATGGGTACAAGAATCGTTGTTATGAAGGACGGTATCATCCAGCAGGTAGATACTCCGGCAAACCTTTATACAAAGCCGTGTAACGTATTTGTCGGCGGCTTTATCGGCAGTCCGCAAATGAACTTTGTGAATGCAAAGCTGGATCAGAAGGATGACGGACTCTACTTAGAGTTTGGCTCGCTTTCAATCAAGCTGCCGGAAGGCAAGGCAAGCCGTCCGGAATTAAAGGATTATATCGGTAAGGAAGTAATCATGGGCATTCGTCCGGAGGATATTCACGACGAGGAGGCTATGGTTGCAAGCCAGCCGGAATCTGTTGTAGATGCATTTGTAGAAGTAACCGAAATGCTCGGTGCAGAGTCCTATCTGTATCTGACCATTGCAGGAATCGCATTTACCGCAAGAGTAAATCAGCGTTCTACTGCTAAGGTAAACGATACCATTAAGGTTATGATGGATACCAACAGAATCCACCTGTTCGATAAGGACACAGAGCTGGCAATTCTTCACTAAGAGCAAAAAATTACCGGATCAAGGCATTAAAGCCTTGATCCGGATTTCTGTTTTTGGGGGGTTAAAAGCCCTTTTTTATTGACGTCCTTTTTCTTGTTTTGGAGATTTATTCAACAGGCTTTAGCGGTCCGAACCCTGCCATGGCAACGCATTGCTGTCCTGTCGGGGAGAGCATAAAGTCTGCAAAGCGGCGCGCCTTTGAATTTTCCGGCTCATCCTTTCGGATCACCACATAGGTGTTATTGGATAGCGGATAGCTGCCGTCTGCCAAAACGCCAGAAGCCTGCGAAAGCAGGATTACTGCGGATAAAAGCATACTGATCTTTTTTTCATGTTTCATCTTCCTTTCTTTTTGCGTTTGTAAAACAAGTATATCATAGAGTTGTGAAATATTATAACATTCAGACTACGTTTCGGTTACATTTTTAAAGGTCAAAATCTGAAAATATTCTAAAAAGGACTTGCAATCGTATGAAAATTCCGGTATAATAATATTATTACATAAAAATTACGATTCTATAAAAAAATAAATACAAATACTGAGAATGGAGCAGTCTATGAAACGATATTTGATTTCTTTGTTTTTAGCAGTTACACTTGTTTGTCCTGTTTTTGCAGAGCCGAAGGCATCCTCCTCACCCTCCCCCAGCCCGGTGGCAGAGGAGACGCTTTCAGAAAAGGAAAAGATGCTTAAGGCAAAGGAAACCACCGAGGCAAACGGTGTGACCCTGCACTGTCAGGCGGCGCTTTTGATGGATCGGAAAACCGGGGAAATTTTGTTTGAAAAGAATAAGAGCGAAAAGGTTTATCCTGCCTCTACTACAAAAATTATGACCGCGGTTTTAGCATTGGAGCATGGAACGCTGATAGATACCGTTACGGCAACGCATGAAGCCATTGATCCGATCACCATTAAGCATTCCCATATGGGAATTTTGGTTGGAGAGGAGCTGTCTATGGAGCAGCTGTTATACGGTATGCTCGTGTATTCTGCCAACGATGCGGCAAATGTAATCGGTGTACACATTGCAGGCAGTCTGCCTGGCTTTGTGGATATGATGAACCAGAAAGCCGCGGAGCTTGGTATGACCAATACCCATTTTGCAAATGCACACGGCTTTCATGATGATAACCACTATACCACAGCCGAGGATATGGCAGTGTTAGCACGGTATGCCATGCAGAATGAGATGTTCCGGAAAATTGTCAGCACCGGACTTTACCGGATTCCGCCCACAAACAAGTATCAGGAGGAGCGTGTTTTATCCAGTACCAATCACCTGATCAGCCGTTACCGGAATACAAAGCTTTTCTATAAATATGCAATCGGAATTAAAACAGGCTTTACCGACGAGGCAGGAAGCTGCCTGGTGTCTGCGGCAACGAAGGATGATATGGAGCTTATTTGCGTTGTGATGAATGCAACCAATCTGAATACCTCGGACTGTGCTTATTCCTTTGTGGATTCAAAAAACCTGTTTGAATGGGTGTTTAACAATTATCATTACTGTCAGATTGCTGCAAACGGAGATGTTGCGGCAGATTCGGTGGTATACGAGGCAAAGAATCAGACGCGTGTTGCCTTAACGCCGGAGCAGACGATTGAAAAGCTTCTCCCGAAGGAGGTTAGCGCAGATAATATCACGGCAGAGCCGCAGCTTGCTGAGAATATTCGGGCGCCGATTCAAAAGGGGGATCGCCTGGGTGAAATTGTCTACACCTATCAGGGTAAGGAGCTGGGCAGAACCGGATTAGTGGCAACCAATGATGTGGAAAAGGATTATATTCTTGCCGCAATTCATATTGTGGTAAAGGTGATCACCAGTCCGATTCTGTGGATTTCCATTGCCGTATTGATTTTACTTGTATTAACTATCCGTTCAAACCGTAAAAAAAAGCGCCGGAGAAAACGCAGCCGTGCTCGTTATAGCGGAAGATAAAAAAGCAGACCGCAGCTTCAATATGCGGTCTGCTTTTTTAATTTGTAGGAAATTGCGTAAAACGCAATGACGGAAAATCAAAAATGCTACCTTATTCCTACGCCCGCAGGCGGAGCTTTTATCAAAAGCTTTGTTATCTGTTTTGTGAAATCGAAAGCCTTTTTTCAGTTTTATGAAACACAAACGTCAGAATCATGGTGATAACGAGATAAATAAGAGCTGCTAAAAGGTAGGCGGTAACGTTCATGTCCCGGTTCACTGCCTGCTGTGCTTTTTTCAGAATATCAATCAGTGCAACAGAGGAAACGAGCGCGGTATCCTTTACCAGGGTGATGGTTTCATTGGCAACCGGCGGAACAACCGTCCGGAGCATCTGCGGAATCACCACATACCACATGGTTTGGCGCGGCTTTAATCCCAGCGCCTTAGACGCTTCATACTGCCCCTGATTCACACTGATAATACCGCCGCGAAAAATCTCTGCAAAGTATGCCGCATAGTTTAATACAAATGCCAGAAGCGCTGCCGAGAACCTCTCCAGCGCCGGCATTTGGAACACCATTTCTGTAAACGGAATTTTGACTGTGATAAACGGAAGTCCGAAATAGAAGAAAAACAGCTGGAGCATCAGCGGAGTTCCGCGGAACACCAACAGATAAGCTGAGATCAGCCATTGGAGCGGCTTGATCCGCGAAACGCGTCCGATTGCCACAATCAGACCGAGCGGAATTGACAGTGCCAGAGTCAGCACAAACAGCTGCATGGTCACCTTTAACCCCTGCAACAGCTGGGGCATTAATACCTGAATATATTCGAGCTTTTCCACAAATAAACCTCCGTCTTTTTTTTCTAAAATGCAAAATGCGGCTGTACCCATCCGGGTACAGCCTGATTGATCAGTATGATAGGAAGGACTTATTTATATAAGTCCTCGCCAAACCATTTTAATGCACATTCAGAAGCAGAACCGTCCTCTTTGCATTCCTTGATGGCGGTGTTCAAAGCGCTCATAAATGCTTTGTCTGCCAGTCTGCCGCCAACACCATAGTCCTCCTCGTCAAACGCTTCGTCTAAAATGGTGAACTTGTCGAGCATTTTTTCAGATGCCAGGTAGTAACGGACAAATACCTCGTCAATCACTGCCGCATCTGCTCTGCCGGACTGAACCTCCATTAATACCTGTGAATTTTCCTTAAATTTTGAGAGATGATCCTCGCCGATGGTTGCAAAGGTTGCCTCGTCTGCTTTCAAAGCAGATTCGCTTGTGCTGCCGTCCTGCAGGGCAATTGTCTTCCCTGCAAGATCCGCCTTTGTCTTAATATCAGAACCTGCTGCTACAACAATGGATTGTCCTGTGGTCAGGTACGGATCGGTAAAGAGAACTTCCTTTTTCCGCTCGTCTGTGATCGAGAAACCGTTCCAGATAACGTCAATATTCTTGCTCTCCAGCTCCATTGACTTGGAATCCCAGTCAATCGGCTGAAACTTTACTTCCAGTCCCATCTTTTCAGCTGCTTTTTTTGCAAGGTCAATATCAAAGCCGACAATTTCTCCGCTCTCGTCAGTAAAGCCCATCGGCGCAAAGTCTGCGTCCAAACCAACCGTAAAATAACCCTTTGCCTTGATATCCTCTAAGGAAGTATCAGCAGCAGAGCTGTCTGCATTTGTATTTGTATTTGTTTTTGTTGTACCGCAGCCTGCCAGCATAGACACGCCTAAGGCAGCTGCTAATAGCATCATAGAAATCTTTTTCATCATACATTCCTCCAAATTCATTTTTCATCTATTAAGTATTATACTTTAATGTTTTAGCAAAGTAAAGTGTTTTTTCGAAAAACAAAAATAATTGTATGAAATTATGCTTTTTGCGGGATTTCTTACAATTATTTTTGTGTAGCTTCTATAAAACCTTGTTTAAGAAATCAATGGTTCTCGGATTTTTGGGGGCAGTAAAAATTTCCTGCGGTGTTCCCTCCTCCATGATCACACCCTCGTCAATAAAGATGACGCGGTCGGAAACCTCGCGTGCAAAGCCCATTTCGTGGGTTACCACAATCATGGTCATGCCCTCTGCTGCCAATTCCTTCATAACCGCCAAAACCTCTCCAACCATTTCCGGGTCGAGTGCGGAGGTCGGCTCATCAAATAGCATCACGTCCGGCTTCATCGCCAGCGCGCGTGCAATTGCAACTCTCTGCTGCTGACCGCCGGAAAGGCTTGCCGGGTATGCTTTCGCCTTATCTAAAAGTCCCACGCGCGCCAAAAGCGATGCGGCAACCTTTTTTGCTTCATTCTTGTCCGGAATGGTTTTGGTATCTACCGGCGCCATGGTGATGTTTTCTTCCACCGTCAGATGCGGAAACAGATTAAACTGCTGGAACACCATGCCGATATTCCGGCGGATTTTGTTAATGTCCGCTTTTTTGTCGGTCAGGGTGTAGCCGTCTACGGTCACGCTGCCGTCGGTCGGTGTTTCCAGGAGGTTGATGCAGCGGAGCATGGTCGATTTTCCGGATCCGGACGGACCGATCACGCAGACCACCTCTCCCTCATTCACCGAGAGATCAATCCCGCGCAGCACCTCGTTTTTTCCGAAATACTTATGCAGATTATGAATTTCAATTTTTGCGGCCATGATCCATTCTCCTTTCCAAATGAGATGAAATCGCGGACAAAATCGTGATAAACACTAAATAGTAAACGCCGACAACCGTCCAGGTTGCAAAGGATTCCATTGTGTTTCCGATATAGATTTTTGCCTGATATACAACATCCGCAAGACTGATGACTGAAATAATGGACGTATCCTTCAGCGTGATAATGAACTGATTTAAAAGAGACGGAATCACAATTTTGATTGCCTGCGGCAGGATTACCTTGAGCATTGCTCTGCCATAGGAAAGCCCCAGACTTCTTGCCGCCTCCATCTGTCCTTTATTGACCGCCTGGATGCCGCCGCGGAAAATTTCTGAAATATATGCGCCGGCATTTAAGGAAAGCGTGATCACGCCGGCGGAAAACGGAGTCAGCCGGAAATCTGCACCGAGCTGCTGCATTGCCTGTGGCAGACCGAAATAGATAAAGAACGTCTGCACCAGAATTGGTGTTCCGCGGATAATCCAGATATAAAATTTATTGATCCAGTTGAGCGGTTTGATTCTCGAAATGCCCATTAAGCAGGAAACAAGCCCTAACACCAGCGCAATCAGAAGCGATACGAGGGTGATCAGGATGGTTGTGCTAAAACCCTTGGTTAAAAGCGGCATAGCTTCCTGCAATACTCTTGATATATTCATTGATTAAAAGCTCCCTTAAGGGGATGTAAAAAAGAGTACAGAATGCTCCAAACGCGCCCGACCGGGTACTTTCGTACTCCGGGCGGCGCGTTTGGAGCGTAGCTCAAGGGCAGCAATGACAGGAAATCCGCAAAAAAGCGGATTTCAACCGAAATAATCTGCTTTCAAAGCATTAAAAGCCCTTGAACGGTCTGTGCCTTTTTTGACCTTCCCTGTTATTTAATTTTTGCTAATGTACTTGTCTAAGATTTCCTGGTATTTTCCGCTGGACTTTAAGTTTTCCAGTCCCTTATTAAACATATCCAGAAGCTCAGTGTTCTTGCCCTTCATCACAGCAAAGCCGTAGGAAGAACCCTTTTCCATGTCGGTTACCATCTTTAAGCCGTTGCCCTTTGAAATATTGTAACCCATAACCGGATAATCCTCAAAGCATGCAGCAGAGTTGCCGGTTTTTACTTCCTCATACATATACGGGGACTCATCGAAATAAGCAAGGTTAAAGCCGTACTGATCCTTGATGGATTCTGCAAAGGTTGCACCCTCCGTGCCGTTTTTCACAGCAACCTTTTTGCCCTTTAAGTCCTCATAGCTTTTGATTTCCTCGTTGTCTGCCTTAATTGCCATCACAACGCCGGAATCATAATATGCTTCTGAGAAATCGTATTTTTTCTGTCTGTCCTCTGTGATGCTCATACCGGCGATCACACCGTCTGCCTGAGAGGATTCTAGCGCTGCAACTGCGGCATTAAAGCCGAGCGGCTGAAGCTCATATTCGAAGCCCTGATCCTTTGCAATTTCTGCTAAAATGTCAATGTCAATTCCAACATACTGCTGATTGTCGTCCTGAAATTCGAACGGCGGGAAGGTGGTATCCGTAGCAATTTTATAGACTTTTTTCTGATTGTCTGTGCCTGCCTGATTGCTGCCTCCGCATGCAGTCAGACCTGCGCAGAGAACTGCTGCGAGTGCAAAACAAGTAATTTTTTTCATTTCTATCTCTCCTTTTTATCATATCTTATTTTTTTATTATACTATATTCTTCCTAAAAATGCAAGCTTTTCTGAAAAAATTACTCATACAGGGGATATTTTTTGCACAAAGCGTCCACTCTTTGGCGCACCTCATCCTGATTTTTTTCAAAATCGGAAATCGTCAGCTTAATCAGCCTTGCGATTTCGCGCATGTCATCTTCTCTGAAGCCGCGTGTGGTGGCTGCCGGTGTGCCAAGACGGATTCCGCTTGTGATAAAGGGACTTCTCTGGTCAAACGGGATTGCGTTCTTGTTAACTGTGATGCCAACCTCGTCCAGCAGATGCTCCGCGTCCTTGCCGGTTACGCCGGTGGAGGTCAGATCTAACAAAATCAAATGGTTATCCGTTCCGCCGGAAACGAGCTGAAAGCCTTCGCTGATAAGAGCCTCTGCAAGCGCATCTGCGTTTTTGATGATCTGTGTCTGATATTCTTTAAATTCCGGAGAAAGCGCCTCTTTAAAGCAAACTTCTTTTGCTGCAATTGTGTGCATCATAGGACCTCCCTGGATGAGGTGGAAGATTGACTTGTATAACTGCATTCCAAATTACGGATCTTTGGTAAGGATCTGCCACCCGCGCGGACCGCGGAGGGTTTTGTGTGTGGTTGTGGTAACGACGTCCGCATAAGGAATCGGACTCTGGTGCAGTCCTGCCGCTACTAAGCCTGCAATATGCGCCATATCCACCATCAGATAAGCGCCGACTTCTTTTGCAATTTCAGAAAATTTCTCAAAATCAATTGCACGCGGATAGGCAGACGCACCTGCTAAAATCAGCTTCGGCTTATGCTCCAAGGCAAGGCGGCGAACCTCCTCATAATCAATTCTCTGATCCTCCTCCGAAACGCCGTAGGGAACAATATGAAAATACTTTCCGGACATATTCACCGGACTTCCGTGGCTTAAATGTCCGCCGTGTGCCAGGCTCATGGAAAGAACGGTGTCGCCCGGTGTTAACAGAGCGAAGAATACCGCCATATTTGCCTGTGCGCCGGAATGAGGCTGTACATTTGCATAGCCGGCTCCGAAAATCTCCTTTGCGCGTTCAATTGCCAGATTTTCCGCCTTGTCCACCCATTCGCAGCCGCCGTAATAACGTTTTCCGGGATAACCCTCTGCGTATTTGTTGGTGAGCGGCGTTCCGTTTGCCTCCATCACGCGCTCCGAAACAAAATTCTCCGAAGCGATCAGCTCAATTTTGCTGCGCTGCCGTCTGATTTCGCCGCAGATCGCGTCGTATAACTCGGTATCAAATTTTTTTAGTTCGTCCAAATGAAACATTCGTACAACCTCCTAAATTGTTCTTTTCTCTATATTATACACGAAAATTACCAGATTCGCAAGTATTCTGAAAATAATTGTTGAAATTTTTTAAAAAAAGGGGTATAATGGAGAAAGAAAGGGGGGCGCTTTCATGAAAAACCGGGAACGGGTTTTGAGGATTCACGAGGTATTTGAGGAAATTTATCCGGATGTAAAATGCAGCCTGCATTATCGGACGCCGCTGGAAATGCTGATTGCAACGCAGCTCTCGGCACAGTGTACCGATGCCAGGGTGAATCTTGTGACAAAGGATTTATTTGAAAAATACAAAAACGTGGACGATTTTGCGGATGCCGATTATGAAACACTGATGGACGATATTCGTTCCATTGGTTTTTACCGGAACAAGGCAAAAAACATCATTGCCTGCTGCCAGAGGCTGCGCGAGGTCTACGGAGGACGCGTGCCGGACTCTATGGAGGAGCTTTTAACGCTCCCCGGAACGGGCAGAAAAACGGCAAATCTGGTGTTAGGAGATATTTACTGTCAGCCGGCAATTGTCGTAGATACGCACTGCATGCGCCTTTCCAGGCGGATCGGACTGACAAAGCACTCCGAACCGGCAAAAATTGAGATGGATTTAAAAAAGCTGATTCCCCCGGAATATCAGCTTCGGATGTGCCATCATTTTGTACATCACGGCAGAATGGTCTGCACCGCCAGAAAGCCAAAATGCGAAACCTGCCAGATCCGGGAATACTGCGGGCGGGTTGGAGTATAGAAAGGAGAAAACAGCATGGATTGTCTGTTTTGTAAAATTATGAAGGGAGAAATCCCGTCCACAAAGGTTTATGAGGATGATTATGTATATGCGTTCCGGGACATTAATCCCCAGGCGCCGGAGCATGTTGTGGTGATCCCAAAAGAGCATATTGCAAGCGCAAACGCAGTCACGGCGGAAAACAGCGTGTATGTAGCGCATGTATTTGAGGCAATTCCGAAAATTGCAAAGGATTTAGGTTTTTCCGAGCAGGGGTATCGGGTTGTGAATAACTGCGGCGAATCTGCCGGGCAAACAGTGTTCCATATTCATTTCCATCTGATGGGCGGCAGAGAGTTCGGATGGCCGGCAGGCTGATTTTCTAAAAAAATTAAAATTTTTTTGGAAAAGTATTGACATTTCGGTGAAAAATAAGGTATAATAATGATTGTGGCAGTTTTATTAAAGTGTAAAGCTTGCTCCGTCAAACAGCCGGAAGAATTGACCAGCCGGAGGGAGGGGAAAACATGTCAGAAATTCGAGTAAAAGATAACGAGTCCTTAGATAGTGCATTGCGCAGATTCAAGCGTCAGTGTGCCAAATCGGGCGTTATGTCTGAAATCAGAAAACCTGAACACTACGAAAAACCGATCGTAAAGCGTAAGAAAAAATCCGAAGCAGCTCGTAAAAGAAAGTTTAAATAAGGAGCCTCCGTCATGTCGCTTAAGGAAAGATTGGCAGCAGACTTAAAAACTGCAATGAAGGAAAAGAATGTTGTCCGCAAGAATGTGGTACAGATGGTTCGTGCCGGAGTGCTGCAGATTGAAAAGGACAAGCTGACCACGCTGGATGACGATGGCGTTTTGGATGTCATTGCAAAGCAGCTGAAGCAGCGCAGAGATTCCCTGCCGGATTATGAGAAAAGCGGCAGAGAAGATTTAATCGCCGAGCTAAAGGCGGAAATGGATGTTTTGATGGAATATTTGCCACAGCAATTGACCCGTGAGGAGTTAGAGGTAATTGTTGCGGATGCAGTAAAAACGACCGGAGCATCCTCTATGAAGGATATGGGTAAGGTCATGGCAGCCGTTATGCCGCAAACAAAGGGCAGAGCAGACGGAAAAATGATCAACGAAATTGCAAAGGGTATGTTATCCTAACATGTTAGAAACAGAGAGCAGGAAACCTGCTCTCTGATATGCTGGTGTAGCTCAGTTGGTAGAGCATCTCATTCGTAATGAGAGGGTCGCGGGTTCGAGTCCCATCATCAGCTCCACGTCGGAATGGACTGCGCTCCATTCCGATTTTTCTTTACAGAAAAATCAGTCAGCCGCTCCGTCATTCCTCCTTATTCGCAAAAAGGCACGCTCGGCTCACCTGTTCGCTTGTAAACGCGCTCACGACGGTTCACAGTCTCTATTCAAAATTCATATTACTATAAAAATTCAACGGCTTATAATTCATTTGCGTGAGAATACAGTCAATTTTATCAGACAGTTCTTTTGCAGAAATTTTTAAACATTTCTCAGAAAAGTCCTCATGATAGTGTGCAGGTATTGACTGACAGCCAAGAACAAAGCTTGATTCCACAAATATCGAAAAATCTTCTTCATTTTTTGCATTGGCGGTTAAGGTCAAATCAAACAAGACGCTTTTTTTCTTTTGGTCTGATGGAAGATTTACGAGTGATTTGAGTTGTACTTCTAAATC
>RQCD01000156.1 GCA_008668455.1 Clostridia bacterium | reverse complement strand
GTTTTCTGACCGCTTTTTTTGAGTGCAAGCATTGCGTTGATCTGCTTTGCAGACAGGTTTTGCGCAGTATGGGCGCATTGACGGTAGAAAAGCTGAAGAATGCGCCGCCTGATTGAGAGAGGCTCATTTTGAAGAACACTTTTTAAAAGTCCGTCCGGGGTGTATGCGTTCCGAAATTTTTCCTCGGCGTATTTCAAAAGAAATGCGCTGTCCTCGGAAAAAAGCTTCGCACTTTCAGAAATCGTCTCTGAAATATTCGGATTCATTTCCTCTAACAGCGGAATCAGCTGAAGCCGGATTTTATTTCGGAAATAGCGATCGGAATAATTGCTCTGATCGGTCACAAAGGGAATATTTTGCGCGTTTAGATAGGCAAGCAGATCATCCTTTGAATAAGGAAGCAGCGGACGGAGAAGTCTGCCGGAGCATTCCTGCATGCCGGAGAGTCCGTCTAAGCCGCAGCCGCGGATGAGATGCATCAGCACCGTTTCTGTCTGATCATCCCGGTGGTGTGCAGTTACAATCCAGTCTGCCTGGTATTTTTTCCAGATTTCTTCAAAAAACGCGTACCGCTCCTGTCTGCCGCAAAGCTCCTCGCTGATTTTTTTCTCACGGCTCAGGCTTTTGATGTCGGAATGCCGGATTTCCAAGGGGATTTTTCGTTCCTTGCAGAACTGCCGGACAAATTCCTCCTCCGCGTCCGCCTCCTGCCGTAGACCGTGGTTTAGATGCGCCGCCACGATTGAGCAGGAAAGCGTTTTCGAAAAACGTTTTAGAAGCGTTAGCATGCAGATGTAATCGCTGCCGCCGGAAACTGCAGCAATCAGCGTCATATTTGGTTTTACATACCGTCTGATCTGCCGGAGAAACTCCGCTTCAAGCCTTTTCAAAATCATTCTCCCTCTGCCGAATAATCAATATTTACAAATTTTGTGTACTTTCCCTGCCAGCCAAGCTTAAACATACCGGTTGCACCGCTTCTCTGCTTGGCAATAATACATTCGGCTAAGTTTTTGTCCTCGGTGGTGTCCGGATTATAGTATTCATCCCGGTATAAAAACATAACAACATCTGCGTCCTGCTCGATTGCTCCTGATTCACGAAGGTCGGAAAGCATCGGACGCTTATCGCTCCGGGATTCACAGGTACGCGCCAGCTGGGAAAGAGCAATCACCGGAATATCCAGCTCCTTGGCAAGAATTTTTAAGGAACGGGAAATTTCTGAAATTTCCTGCTGACGGTTATCCGCTCTTCCGGCAGTCTGCATCAGCTGCAGATAGTCAATCACAACTAAACCCAGATGGTGTGATTGCTTCAGTCTGCGGCATTTTGCACGGATTTCGGAAACTGTAATCGAGGCGGTATCGTCAATAAAGATCGGCGCATTTGCAAGCTTGTCAATCACCTCGCCAATCTGCATCCAATCCTCGCCGGAAAAGTCGCCGTTTCGCATCGCTTTGGAATCCACCAATGCCTGACTGCAAATGATACGGTTTACTACCATTGTTTTCGACATTTCCAGGTTAAAAATTGCCACCGGAACATGGAAATCAATTGCCGCATTCTCGGCAATGTTAACCGCATAACTCGATTTTCCCATACCCGGACGACCGGCTATGATGATCAGCTCGCCGCCGCGCAAGCCTCCGGTGCGCTCGTTCAGCTCCTTAAAGCCGGTAGAAATGCCGGTGAGGTTTCCATGGTTCTGTGAGTACTCCACCATTTCCTGATAGGCGTTTAATAAAACCTCTCGGATCGGGACAATTTCACTTTGTTCTCTGCCGTTTGCTACATCGTAGATGAGCTGCTCGGCACGCTCTAAAATCTGTTCAGATGGCTCTCCGGCATCAAATGCCATAGAGGAGATTTTTTTAGTCGAACGGATCAGCTGCCGGAGAACGGATTTCTCCTTGATAATTTTCGCATAATATGCCACATTTCCGGAGGTTGGCACTGCTGCGGCAATCGAGGCGAGATAGGTGACACCGCCAACGGCGTCTAACTGATCCTTTTGATTTAACCGATCCGAAACGGTTACAAAGTCAATCGGTGCGTTTTCGTTAAACAGATCCAGGATTGCTGCATAAATTTCCCGGTTGGCGTCAAAATAGAAGTCCTCAGGAGTGATAACCTCAGCTGCCTGTGCAACGCTTTTGGAATTGGTTAAAGCGCTTCCCAGAACGGATTGCTCCGCTTCCTGACTGTGGGGAAGAGTCTGATCTAAATTTGCAATTTCCGGAGTATCCGCCATGATCCTCGCTCCTTTCTGAAAGAAATCTCTTTATTACAGGCTTTCTACCGAAACCTTTAATTTTGCAGAAACACCGGGGTGCAGCCTGATTTCCACTGTTGTCACTCCCATAGACTTAATTCCCTCCGGGAGAGAAAACTTTTTCTTGTCTAATTTAATGTGATGCTGCATGGTTAAGGCTTCTGCAATATCTTTGGAGGTGACAGAACCAAAAAGCTTGCCGTTTTCGCCTGCTTTTGCCTTTAGGGTTACGGTCAGCCCGCCAATTTTTTTTGCCAGCTCCTGTGCTGCTTCAAGCTCCTGCTTCTGGTGAAATTCTAAAGAATCCTTCTGCCCCTGCATCACATTGATGTTTTCTCTGGTTGCTTCCTTTGCTAAATTCCGGGGGAGCAGAAAGTTTCTTGCATATCCGTCCGAAACCTCCACCAACTGTCCCTTTTTGCCTTGTCCCTTTACGTCTTGGTTTAAAATTACCTTCATGTTCTGTCAGTCCTTTCTTTAACGTTCGTTAATATAGTCGCGGATTGCGATATGAAGCTTATCAATCGCGTCCTCAAAGGACATTTCCGCAAGCTGAGCGCCGGCAACGGTCATATGACCGCCGCCGCCGAGCTTTTCCATAATAATTTGTACATTCACATCCCCCAGAGAGCGTGCGCTCACAGAGATACGGCTGTCGTCCGTGCGATAGATCACAAATGCCGCCATAACACCGGAGATGTTAAGCATATCGTCTGCCGCCTGTGAGGAAATGACGCGGATATTCGGGAAGGCTTCCCGGCAGACCGCAATTGCATAATTCTCGCAAAACAGCTCTGTGGTATGCACAATGTCTATTTTGTGCAAATAATCATTGCGGTCAATATTAAACAGCCGCTTCACCTCGGCGGTGTTCAGACCGTACCGGCGCAGGTAGGATGCTGCCTCAAAGGTGCGGACGCCGGTTTTTGTGATAAAGTTTTTCGTATCCATCAGAATTCCGACATATAATGCCATTGCCTCAAAGGTTGTCATTGTGCGGTTGTCGTCAATATACTGCAAAATTTCGGTTGCCATTTCGCAGGTAGAGGAGGCATACGGCTCGTGGTAGGTGAGCGAGCAGTTTTCAATAAATTCGGTGCTGCGGCGGTGATGATCGATTAAAACTACCTTGTTTGCACTCTCCAAAAGCTCCCGGCATGGAAGCATAGACGGGCGATGTGTGTCTAAGATAATCAGAAGTGTTTCCTCTGTTAACAGCTCCATTGCGGTGGAGTTGTTAATAATCATGCCGTTATAGTCCGGAAAGGAATGAACCTCATCTAAAAGCGGCTTTACCGCCGGAGAATTATCCAGAACGATATAGGGCGCTTTGTGCAGCGAGCGGACGGCACGCTGTAAGCCGATGGCTGCTCCGAAGCAGTCGTAATCAGCATTAGCATGCCCCATAAAGATTACCTTATCCGCATGCTGAATGTAGTCCTTTAAGGCAACAGCAAAGGCTCTTGTTTTCACACGGGTGCTTTTTTCATAGTCCTTTGTTTTGCCGCCGTAGAAATTATATTGAATATCGTCCTTAATCGCAGCCTGATCGCCGCCTCTGCCAAGCGCCAGATTCAGAGCGGCGCGTGCGTAGGCTTCATTTTCAATAATATGACCGCTGATACCGATACCGATACTGATGCTGACCGGAAATTTAATCTCCTCGCCGATGGCACGGATTTTATCCAATACATCAAACTTATTTTTAATATATTTTTTCAGATACCGGTGCTCAAATAGCGCTAAATACCGGTCACGTTCTGTTTTTTTGATGACTCCCTTGCTCTCAGCAACCCATTGGGTAATGCAGCGTCCGATTGCGGAAATAGTCTGCTGATATACATCGTCATCCATTTTCTGCATCAGCTCGTCGCAGTTGTCAATATTGATGATGGCAATATCGGTTTTTTCATCCTCATACTTTATTTTTAAACGGTCACTGTCGGTCTGATCCAAAAAATACAGAAGCACGGAATAAACCGGCTGACCGTTTTCGTCGGTGATGTGGTTGCTCTCAATAATGTTTCCCAAAACATGATAGTGCCGGTCCTGATAGGTCACCGTCATATCAATTCCATCCTTGGATTTTAATACCTCCGACCATCTTAAATCCGGCATCAGGGAGCTGATCGGAATCGAATATAAATCCGCGTCCTCACAGATGACGGAGAATAAATCGTTGTACCAGAGAATCTGCCCGTCGATCCGGAGAATCACCATTGGCAGCGGCAGACGGCTGATGGCATCGTTCGCCATAGTATTATTCTGATCGGTGATCAGCTTTAAATAGCCGGAAACGTTTCTTGCATGTTTTTTTTGCAGGTACAAGGAGCATAAAAGCAATAAAAGCGCAATCCCGAGCTCAGCAGATCCAAGCGCCGGAGAACGTGGAATTTCCAGCACACCTGCTATCGCTAAAAATAAGATCCCTGTCAGCGCAAGATAAAAGAGCGGCTGACGGTTCAGATGTTTTTTCATGGTCGTAAACCTGTTCCTTTCAGATAGAAAGCATAGTTATCTATTATAGCTGTCTCTGATACGCATTCCGC
>RQCD01000103.1 GCA_008668455.1 Clostridia bacterium | reverse complement strand
TTTAGTCTCTTGCTGCATCGATCCCTAACTGGTTTGCATCGTCGGCAGCGGTTGCGGCATTAGAGGGCGGCATGGACGCGGTAGCAAGAATGCGCAGACATTTTGAAAAGCGCAGAAACTTTATGGTGGAGATGATTAATTCCTTAGACGGCGTCTCCTGCTTAAATCCGCATGGCGCATTCTATATTATGATGAATATTTCTCCGCTGATCGGCAAGGAATATTACGGAACAAAAATTCAGAATGCAGCCGACTTTGCAGAAACGTTCCTGCGTGTGGCAAAGGTGGCAGTTGTCCCCGGTACAGGCTTCGGCGCTCCGGAATATGTCCGCTGGTCTTATGCAACCAGTATGGATAATATTGTAGAGGGCTTGGAGCGGTTAAAGAAATTTTTAAGAAACCAATACTAAAAAAACAGGAAGGCTGACGTGAAGGTGTATTCGCGTCAGCCTTTGTTCAGTTGGGTGCGTTTTATGCGTTCTGCACTCTTTTTTTCAACAAAAAAATGATCAGCTCTTATGCTTGCCCAGATAGACAATGCAGCCGGCAGAAACCAGGATCGCAGCAAGTGCAACCACCTGAGAGATTCCCAAAACGTTTGGAATCAGATACAGAATATACTGACTTTGCCGCATGCCCTCCAAAAACAGCCTGCCCGTTCCGTACCAGAGGGAATACGCAAAAAACACCTGTCCGTCCGCTTTTTTGCGGTCACGAAAGCAAAGCAGGAGAATCAGTCCGAAAAGATTCCAGACCGATTCATATAAAAACAGCGGATGAACCCCTGCTGCGCCATTGATGGACATGCGCAGAAAGGAGGAGGTTTCTCTGCCGTAAACCTCGGCATTGACAAAGTTTCCCCAGCGTCCGATCAGCTGACCGATCAGCAGCCCGGGCGCACAGACATCTGCAACCTTGAAAAAGCTTAATTTCTTTTTGCGGCAGTAGACGAGCGTGGAGAGAATCGCACCGATTAACGCGCCATAGATGGCAATGCCGCCCTCCCAGATTTTAAACACGTTCCAGAAGCTTCCCTCCATCGATTCCCAGTCGAAAACGACATAATAGAATCTTGCTCCGATCAGACCGAAAATCAGACCATAGAAGCAGACATCCCAGACTGTATCCTTGGAAACGCCGCGCTTTTCGCAGGTTTTGCTGACGAAAAGCAGTCCCAAAAGATAGCCGGACATCAGAATGAGCGCATACCAGTAAATATCCTTGCCAAAGAGACTGAAAGCCACCCGGTTGATGTGCAGGGTCAGACCGCCTAAGCCGGGAAAGGAGATGACGTTGCTCATGCTTATTCGACTCCTTTCATCGTCAGTCCGATCCGTTTCTTTTTCGGATCAACCTCCAACACCCTGACCCTGACAATATCCCCCACCGACAGCACATCGGTCGGATGCTTGATATAGCGGTTGCAGATCTGGGAAATATGCACCAGACCGTCCTGATGTACTCCAATATCGACAAATGCGCCGAAATCAATCACATTCCGGACTGTGCCGGTTAAAATCATACCCGGCTTTAAATCGTTCATATCCATAATGTCCGACTGCAACACCGGCTGCGGCAGCTCCTCACGCGGATCGCGGCCTTTTTTTAAGAGACTGTCTGCAATGTCGCGGATGGTCGGAATGCCGATTCCAAGCTGTTCGGAAAGTGCATTCAGATTTTCTTTCTTTAAACGCTTTTTCAAATCCTCTATCTGTCCGCCCGAAACGTCCTCTAAGGTGTAGCCGAGAAGCTGCAGCAGTTCTCCGCATGCTTTGTAGCTTTCCGGATGGACGGAGGTGTTGTCTAACACGTTGTCGCCGTCGGTAATCCGCAAAAAGCCGGCGCACTGCTCAAATGCTTTTTGTCCTAATTTTGCAACCTTTAAAAGTTGTTTTCGGTTTTTGAATTTTCCGTTTTCCTCGCGGTAGGTGCAGATATTCTTTGCCACACCTGCGTTAATTCCGGAAATATAGGAAAGCAGGGAGGGGGATGCGGTATTTAAATCCACACCAACGCTGTTTACACAGTCCTCCACCACACCGCCTAATGCTTCGCCGAGACGCTTTTGGTTCATGTCATGCTGATACTGTCCGACGCCGATAGCCTTCGGATCGATTTTAACCAGCTCTGCTAACGGATCCTGCAAGCGGCGCGCGATTGATACGGCGCTCCGGAGCGCTACGTCATATTCCGGAAATTCCTCGGTGGCAAGCTTGGAGGCAGAGTATACCGATGCGCCAGCCTCGCTGACCACCATATAATAAACCTCGTCGTCAAGCTCGTGAATCACCTCGGCGGCAACCATCTCCGTTTCCTTGGAGGCTGTTCCGTTTCCGATGGAAATGAGCTTGACATGATGCTTTTTGATCAGATTTTTCAAAATTTTCTTTGCTTTTTCGCGGTCGTGATTGGGAAGTGTGCAGTAGACAATGCCGGTATCTAACACCTTTCCGGTTTCGTCCACAACGGCAACCTTACATCCGGTACGATACCCCGGATCCAAGCCTAAAACGGTTTTTCCCTTGATCGGCGGCTGCAAAAGCAGACCGTTCAGGTTTTTGGAAAAGACCTTAATGGCAGCTTCCTGCGCGCGCTCGGTTAAAAGATTCCGGATTTCCGTTTCTACCGACGGCGCAATTAAACGCTTATAGGCGTCCTCGGCAGCCAGCCGGATATATTCGGTCGATTTCGTCGGCGGAACCTTTGCAACCTGCTTTCTCAGATAATCCAGAACAAATTCTTCGTTTAATTCTAATTTTACGCTTAAAAAGCCTTCCTTTTCACCGCGGTTGACTGCTAAAATGCGATGGTTTGCGATTTTTTCTGCCGGCTCGGAAAAGTCGTAGTAAAGACTGTAAACGCTGTCCTCGTCTTTTGCCGCCTTGCTGACTAAGAGAGCGTTTTGCAGGGTAATTTCCCGGATTTTTCCGCGATAGTCCGCATTGTCTGAAATCTGCTCGGCAATGATATCCATTGCTCCGGCAAGCGCATCCTCTGCGGTGGGAACTTCCTCGGTGATATAGTCTGCTGCCGCTTTTGCCGGATCGGTGTGATCCTGTAATAAAAGCAGCTCGGAAAGCGGTTCTAAGCCGCGCTCCTTTGCAATGGTGGCACGGGTTCTGCGTTTCGGACGGTATGGACGGTAGATGTCCTCTAATTCCGTCATGGTTTTTGCAGCCTGGATTGCTGCGGCAAGCTCCGGCGTCAGCTTTTCCTGCTCATCAATCAGACGGGCGATTTCCTCTTTCCGGGATTCCAGGCCGCGCAGATATTCAAGCCGTTCGGAAAGGTTTCGGAGTACCTCGTCCGATAATTCTCCGGTTACCTCCTTGCGGTAACGCGCGATAAACGGAATGGTGTTTCCCTCGTCAATCAGGCGGAGCGTATTTACCACCTGAAATTCCTTCAGGGAAAATTCCTGCATCAGTGTTTGTGTAATCGTATCCATAAGGTTATTCTTCTTCCTTTCTGGGTGTGCCCTGCGTGGATTCATTTTTCTGCGTGCGGATCTGGAGCACAAATTTTGCCGCGTCGGTACGCGTCAGCTCGTCTGCTCCGCTTTTTACGGTGATCGGTGTAATATCGGCTTTTTTCAGAATCTGATCTGCAAATTCTGCCGTTGCTGCAAGCTGCGGATTAAACCGTCCTACCACATCGTCCATATAGCCTAATTTTTTGATGGTGCTGACAGCGTCATAATAATAGTCTCTCGGAGATACATCCGAATAGCCGTCCGCATCGTAAGCATGCAGATTCAGCGCCGTAGTCATCAGAATCAGAAAATCTGCCCGGCTGATCGGAGTGTCGCCGGCAGGATCTAATGCGGCTGCCTCTGCCCAGCTGAAAATATCGTCATAATGCTCAGTTGCCGCAGTGGCTAACAGAAGTGCATTCCGGGAGGGATCGCACACGCGGCAGGAGAAAATTGTTTCATTATAAAGTGACTGCGGCTGCGGCCGGGAATAGGGAACAACCGGCTTCCCAAGCTCCACAGGACTGGCAGAGTAAAGCTCGGCGATTCCGTTGTGCGTCACTAAAATCTGCGGGATACCGTCGCCTAAAAGGTCTGCACAGATGGCAGATCCATCCTCCGGAAGCAGATAGAGCGGATTTAAGTAGCCGTCAAAAATGCCTGCCGCTGCACCGCTGCGCCGGGAGAGCAGAAGCATATCCCGGTATTCTCCGTCAAAGTTATAAATGGTCTGAATCTGTACCTCCGGCGTCAATTCGGAGCGCCCTTCCTTAAAAAGTGTGTTGCCGCGGTAATCGGTCAGGAAAATGCCTGAACCGGGGGAGTCGTCACCATGATCGGCATAAAAGCCTGCAAACTGCACAGTCTGCCCGCCGCGAAAGCTGCCGATTGTAAGCTGGTCTGTATCACTCGGCGTTTTCAGCCTTCCTAAAAGCTCTCCGCTGGCAGAATACGCCGCGGTTCCCTTTCCGCCCAGCAAAATGACGGTCTGTTCCGTCTGCGTCTCTGATAAAATGGATCCGACATAAATGCTTTGCGGAAAATCGGGCAGATCAAAGGCTGTTAAAACCTCACCGTCTGCGCTTAGGATCACCTTCCCGGCAATAATCTCATCGCGTCCGTCTCCGTTTAAATCGCAGGCAACCGGCACATGACCGATGTTTCCTTTGTATGTCCAAAGAACGTTAAAATTCGAATCTAACACCCACAGCTGATGAAACCGGTTCTTTAAAATCAGATTCTGCGGATATCCCTTTCCCTCCACGTCGGCAATGATGATACAGTCATGTGCCTGCGGATCGGGAAGCTCTATCTGCCGTTTCAGCTCGGCGGTTTTTCCGTCGTAAATGCAAAGCATTCCGTCCATGACACAGATGAATTCATTCATGCCGTCCCGGTCAATATCATAGATCTGCGCCGGGAGGTCGGTGGGGCAGGCAGAGGAGGACGTGTCGGGTGTCCCGAGCTGCCACAAAACCTCACCCTCTAAGGTGTATGCGATCGCTGCGGAGAGCGAATGGGGCAGAAACTGATCATCAATGCCGGAGTCCGGCTGCAAAGCCACAATTTCCAGTCTCCCGTCGCCGTTTAAATCGCCAAGGCGCAGCTGTGCGTCAGAGCCGATTGCGGAAATGTCGATTCTGCCTGCGCGGTACAGCGTTTTTGGTTCGTTTGATTGTTCCATTATGTGATCGTTCCTTTCATTTTTCTGAGTTCCCTTGCTCTGGGCAGCAAATAGTCCTGTCTGTTCTTTTCCGGATGCAGCAAAATCTCGTCCAACAGCGCTTTTAAAACGTCTCCGAGCTCTTTTCCGGGCCGGAATCCGATCCGGATTAAATCTCTGCCGCTCACGGCGAGATCGCTTAAAAGATAAGGCTGATGCTCGGATAGTACCTGGCGATAAAGCCTGCGGCATTCGGTGAGTCTTGCTTTTTTTTCCTCGAAATATTGCATGTTTTTTGCGTGGTTGTCTGCCTCCTGCAAAAGCAAAAGCTTATCAAAAAGCGATGCGCCGGTCTTTGCCATCATCCGCTTCACCCCCGGAAGTGTGGCGTCTATCCGGACATCATGATTTTCAATCAGGGTTAGAATGTCGGAAATGGCGCTATGCTCCATCCGGAAACGGTGCAGAATGTCATTTGCGAGCCGGACGCTCTCGCGGTGGTGTCCGTAAAAGTGAATAATGCCGTTTGCGTCCGTACTCTGGCAGAGCGGCTTTCCGATATCGTGCAGGAGCGCTGCCCAGCGCAGAATTGATTCACACGGCGTGTAAATCACAGCCTCAAGAATGTGTCTGCCGACATCATAAATATGATACTTGTTTTTCTGCTCCACCCCAAAGCATGCCTCTACCTCCGGCAGAAGATAGCGCATGAGTCCTGCTTCGTGCAGAAGATACAGCCGTTCCGGATGGGGAGAGCAGAGGAGTAAATCCAGCTCGGTCCGGGCGCGTTCGGCGCTTATCCGCCGGATCAGGAGCGCACATTTTCTGATAGCCGAGAAGGTTTCCTCATCCAGGGAAAAATCCATCGTTGCCGACAATCGGACAGCACGCAGCATGCGGAGCGCGTCCTCGCGGAAACGAAGCTCCGGATTGCCGACGGTGCGAAGAAGCTTTTTTTCCAAATCCTCTCTGCCGCCGTATGGATCTGTCAAACCGCGCTCCGGGTGGTATGCCATGGCATTGACGGTAAAGTCACGCCGGGCAAGGTCGGCTTCAATCGAGTCCACAAAAAATACCTGCTCCGGATGGCGGCAGTCCTGATAGCTGCCGTCTGTGCGGAAGGTGGTCACCTCGCAGGCAGTTTTTCCGTCCAAAACGGTCACCGTTCCATGAGATAAACCGGTATCAACCGTTCGTTTAAAAATCGCTTTGACCTGAAAGGGGAGGGCAGAGGTGGCGATGTCGTAGTCGTGCGGAACTTTGCCCAACAGCAGATCGCGCACAGCGCCGCCGACAATATATGCAGTGTATCCGTGTGCCTCCAGGGTGTCAAGAATCCGGCAAGCGTCCCGGCTGACTGGCAGCTCCATTCCATCCTCCTCCTTTTTTGAATAACTTCTTAAATATATATTATATCAGAGTTTTTCTTTTTTTTCAACCC
>RQCD01000178.1 GCA_008668455.1 Clostridia bacterium | reverse complement strand
GTAAAGGAGCTTTTGCAAAGAACCGGTATCACCAAAACAAATATAGAGCTTCTGCGGGAAAACGGCTGACTTGACGGCATTCCGGAGGAGGATCAGGTGGATATTTTTGAAGCATTTTGAGAAAAAAGGAGCAGACTTGTGAGGATTGGAAGAGTGACAATTGAAAATCCGGTATTTTTAGCGCCGATGGCTGGGGTGACGGAGCGTGCGTTCCGGCGCATCTGCCGGCAGTTTGGATGCGGCATGGTGTATACCGAAATGGTAAGCGCAAAAGGAATTTACTATCAGGATAGCAAAACCGAATCGCTTATGCGGATTGACCCGGAGGAGCAGCCGGCGGCAGTGCAGATTTTCGGGAGCGATCCGGAGGTGGTCGGAGAAACGGTCAAAAAAGCAGCGGAAAGCGGCGCGCTTCTGATTGATCTGAATATGGGATGCCCTGCGCCGAAAATTGTCAATAACGGAGACGGCAGCGCCCTGATGAAAAATCCGGAGCTTGCAGGGAAAATTCTTGCCGCTGCGGTAAAAAACACCAAGCTCCCGGTTACAGTAAAAATCCGCAAGGGATGGGATTCGGAAACAGCAGTGGAATTTGCAAAAATTCTCGAAGAAAACGGCGCAGCGGCAATCACCGTCCACGGGCGGACAAGAGAGCAATTCTACAGCGGAACGGCAGATTGGGGCGTAATCCGCCGGGTCAAAGAGAACGTATCTGTTCCGGTGATCGGAAACGGAGATATTTTTAAAGCTGCGGACGCGGAGAGAATGCTTTCCGAAACCGGATGCGACGGAATTATGGTTGCACGCGGCGCGCAGGGCAATCCGTTTCTGTTCCGTCAGATTCAGGAGCAGCTTTTCAAGGGGGAAGTGACCTATCATCCGGATGAACGCGAACGGCTGACGGTTGCATTAGCGCATATCCGAGGCATTGCGGAGGATAAGGGCGAGCGGATCGGCATGAAGGAGGCGCGCAAGCACATGACATGGTACATGAAGGGCATGCGCGGCAGTGCGGCATATAAATCCCGGATCTTCGCAATGACAACCTATGCGGAGTTGGAAACACTGATTCGGGAATATTTAGGGTAAAACGCTGTATTCAGTGCAAAAAAGCATTCAAAAAACATGCAAAATCCTGTTTTTTTGCAAAATTTCTTGAAAAAAAGGTCATTTTGTGGTAAACTGATAAGGTGAGACTTTGAGAAAGAGATGAGAAGATGACGGCAAGAGAAAAAATCAGAAATATAGCCATTATTGCGCATGTTGACCACGGGAAAACCACACTGGTTGACGCAATGCTCAAGCAAAGCGGAACATTTCGTGAGAATGAGCAGGTGGAGGAACGCGTGATGGACTCGAACGACTTAGAGCGTGAGCGCGGAATTACCATTTTAGCAAAAAACACATCCTTATTTTATAAGGATAGTAAAATTAATATTATTGATACCCCGGGACATGCTGATTTTGGCGGCGAGGTGGAGCGCGGACTGGAAATGGTAGACGGCGTTCTGCTTTTGGTGGACGCATTTGAGGGATGTATGCCGCAGACGCGTTTTGTGCTTTCCAAGGCATTGGCGCTGAATTTAAAGCCGATTATCGTGGTGAACAAGGTAGACCGTCCGAATGCGCGTCCATATGAGGTTGTGGATGAGGTGTTGGAGCTGTTTATTGACCTGGGTGCAACTGAGGAGCAGTTAGACACCCCGGTGATCTATGCATCCGGCAGAGACGGCTGGGCAACGGCAGAATACAATCCGGAGCAGCCGAACAAGGATTTAAAGGAGCTTTTCGAGCTGATTATCAATGAGATCCCCTGTCCGCAGTGTGAGGACGATGCACCGTTCCAGATGTTGGTTTCCAATATTGACTATGATGAGTACACCGGAAGAATTGCAGTGGGTAAGATTGAACGCGGATCAATTCAGGTCAATATGCCGATTGCAGTTTGCCGGGAGGACGGCTCGGTTACGCGCGCAAAGGCAACTAAGCTTTATACCTTTGAGGGACTTGATAAAGCGCCGGCAGAGTCGGTCGGTGCGGGAGATGTGGTTGCAATTTCCGGAATTGCAGATATTAATATCGGCGAGACGATCTGCTGTGTGGATCAGCCGGAGGCGCTGCCCTTTGTCAAGATAGACGATCCGGTGCTGTCTATGACCTTCAGCGTCAACGACAGTCCGTTTGCCGGCAGAGAGGGAAAGTATGTCACCTCGCGCCATTTAAGAGAACGTCTTTTCCGGGAGCTGGATTCCAATATCAGTCTGCGTGTGAGCGAAACGGATACAACGGAGGCATTTGTTGTTTCCGGACGCGGTGAGCTGCACCTGTCTGTTCTGATTGAAAACATGCGCCGCGAGGGATATGAATTTCAGGTATCGAACCCGGTTGTAATCTATAAAATGATTGACGGTCAGAAATGTGAGCCGATTGAACGGCTGACGGTGGATGTGCCGGAGGAATTTACCGGAACGGTGATGGATGGCGTGATTCAGAGAATGGGTGAGCTGGTGAATATGATGCCGACAGCACAGAATTATACCAGACTGGAATTTCTCATTCCGTCGCGCGGACTGATCGGCTATCGGAGCGAGCTTTTAACCGCTACAAAGGGAACGGGAATTTTAAATAGTATTTTAGAGGATTATGAGCCGTATAAGGGCGATTTCAACAGCAGAACCAGAGGCTCTCTGGTTGCCTGGGAAACCGGCGAGAGTATCACCTACGGTTTATATAACGC
>RQCD01000047.1 GCA_008668455.1 Clostridia bacterium | reverse complement strand
TGGCGGGCGCAATGGGGATGTTTGTATCATTCTTTATTATCTATGGCGGTATCGGACTGGCAAAAAAGACTGTTTCGCCGCTTTTGGGTGAGGGCGGAAACAGCGAGCTTCGCCAAAAGCTGATAGCATATTTAAAGGAGTGTCCTATGGTGCTGGGATGTCATGATCTGATGATTCATGATTATGGTCCGGGCAGACGCTATGCAAGCGTACATGTGGAAATTGACAAAAACGAGGATTCTATCCTGTGTCATGAAAATATTGACCGGATGGAACGCGGCTGCTATCAGAAATTCGGAATCCATCTGGTGATTCACTTTGACCCGGTTGTGACAGGGGATCAGGAGCTGGATAAAACCAGAAATATGGTTGAAACGCTTCTCAGACTGCGTGACCCCAGGCTTTCTCTGCACGATTTTCGGATGTATCCGGAGAAGGACAGCATCCGGCTGATTTTTGATATGGTTGTTCCGGACGATTTACAGGGTCAGGAGACGGAAATTCAAACGGCGTTAGAAACGACGCTTTGCCGATTAAGCGGTCAGCATTATGAAACGGAAATTATCTTTGATCTGGAAGCGTAGCCTTTATTCCCCTAATAGAAAACAAAGCTTCGGATAATCGGCATCCAAATAACCGTCCAGCGGCAGATCGCTGATCACATAATCAAGCTCGGACAGACTGCACAGCCGGTAAGCAGAATAGTGTCCGGTTTTGCTGCTGTCGCAGAGAAATGCCTTTTTTTCGGAATTTTGTATCATCAGACGGCGCGGCATAATCTCATTTGCAAAGCAGTCGTAAAGCGTGCCGTCTGCAGTCAGAGACTGCACAGAAAAAAAGCATAAATCCGCATGGATGGAGGAAATAAACTGTTCTGTCTGCGCACCGACACAGCAGGACCGGTTCTCCTCATTCAGCTGACCTCCGGCAAAGAAGGAATGAATACGGTATTCTGAGCAAAGCATCATACTGGTGAGACTGTTTGTGATCACAGTAATATCCCGGATGCTTTTCAGAGATTCCAACATAAAATAGGTACTGGTGGAGCTGTCCAAAAAGAGTACATCTCCCGGCTTTACAAGCGATGCCGCTTTTTCTGCGACCATTGCTTTTTCTTTTGCATTCTGATGGCTGCGGAGAAAAAACGGTATCTGCCGGTTGACGGAATTTTTCAGCTCCGCGCCGCCGTAACTCCGGTTGATTAACCCTTTTAATTCTAACTGCTTTAAGTCCCGGCGGATGCTGGAGGGACTGATATGAATTTTCTTTGACAGATATTCCACTGTGACATATTCATTTTGATGAAGCAAGCGCATAATTTCCTTTTCCCGTTCATTTCCGTACATATTTCTCATCCATTCCTTGCACGATTCTGCACATTCTCCGCATAAAATCCATTTTTTTGTCTGTTTTTGCGCCATTGTTGCGTTTTCCTGCGTATTTATTATATAATAGATTTACAAAAAAGTAAAGTGTTTTTTTTGATGGAGGGTGAGACTGTGTATGATGTTGTGATCATCGGAGCAGGCATTGTCGGTGCAATGACAGCGCGTGAGCTTGCAAAGTATCAGCTGCGCGTTTGCGTATTGGAGCAGGAAAATGACGTTGCCTGCGGCGCAACCAAAGCAAATTCTGCGATTGTGCATGCCGGCTTTGACGCAAAGCCGGGAACGCTGAAAGCGAAACTGAATGTGCGCGGCTCGCAGATGATGGAGCAGACGGCAAAGGATTTAGGCGTACATTATCAGAGAAACGGATCTCTGGTGATTGGGTTTTCCAAAGAAGATCAAAAGACGATTAAAATGCTTTTATCTCAGGGAAAGGAAAACGGTGTGGAGGGATTGCGCATGATAGACAGCGCAGAGCTGTATGCGCTTGAGCCGGGAATTTCCCAAGAAGCAAGTTGTGCGCTTTATGCACCGACCAGCGCGATTGTCTGCCCTTACATGCTTTGCATTGCCGCAATGGGAAATGCGATGGATCAAGGTGTGGAATTAAAGCGGAATTTTAAGGTGAGCGGACTGGAAATCTCTGAGGATGCAGTCCGGATTTCTTCTGATACTGAAACTGTTACAGCACGTTATGCGATCAGCGCGGCAGGACTGTACGCCGATCAGATTGCAGCATTGGCAGGCGACACTTCGTTTCAAATTCATCCGCGGCGCGGTGAATACCTGCTTTTAGATCAGGAATGCGGCACGCTTAGCAAGCATACAATCTTCCGCACACCGACCGAAAAAGGAAAAGGAATCCTGCTTTCGCCGACGGTGGACGGCAATTATTTAGCAGGACCGACTGCGGTAGATATGGTTGATAAAACCGATAAAAGCACCACGCAGGAGGGGCTTTTCAAGGTGATGGAGGAGGCAGCGAAAAATCTTCCGGAAATTTCGTTCCGAAAAACAATCACCTCATTCTGCGGTCTGCGTGCAGTGGGAGATACCGGTGATTTTATTCTCCGTTCCTATCGAAACCGTCTGATTCATGCTGCCGGAATTGAATCTCCGGGGCTTTCTGCCTCTCCGGCGATTGCAGAGTACCTGGTTGGACTTTTGCGCGACTGCGGAGCGGAGCTTTTGGAAAATCCGGATTTTTCCCCGGTCAGAAAACCGAATCATGCATTCCGGGAGGCTGATATCGAAACAAAAAATCAGATCATCCGGGAAAATCCGGCATATGGAAGGATCATCTGCCGGTGTGAAAAGGTGACAGAGGGAGAAATCATAGACGCGATCCGTCAAAATCCAGGTGCAAGAGATATTGACGGAATCAAGCGGCGGACACGCGCCGGCATGGGACGCTGTCAGAGCGGATTCTGCCTGCCGTACACCGCAGAAATATTGGCAAGAGAATTAAAATTGCCGCTTGAGCAAATTACAAAATCCGGCGGAAAATCGTATTTTGTTTCCGGAAAGGAGGAAGGGTAAATGAAGCAATTGGTCATTATCGGCGGCGGACCTGCCGGAATGAGTGCGGCAGTTGCCGCTTATGAGGCTGGAATCCGTGAGCTTTTGATTATAGAGAGGGACTCACATTTAGGCGGGATTTTGCAGCAGTGCATTCATAACGGCTTTGGACTGCACCAGTTTGGTGAGGAGCTGACCGGACCGGAGTACGCTTACCGTTATGTGGAAAAGGTGCGTAAATATCAGATTCCTTATCTTCTGGAAACAATGGTTCTAAGCATTTCCGAGGATCGGACGATTACGGCGATGAACCGGGAACAGGGGATTTTTACATTGGATGCCGGCGCTGTGATTTTAGCCATGGGATGCCGGGAGCGTCCGCGCGGCGCTTTAAACATTGCAGGAACACGTCCGGCAGGAATCTACAGCGCCGGAACAGCACAAAAGCTGGTAAACCAAAAAGGGTATCTCCCCGGAAAAGATGTTGTGATCTTAGGCTCTGGCGATATTGGCTTAATTATGGCGCGGAGAATGACCTTAGAGGGCGCAAGGGTGCATGCAGTCTGTGAGCTGATGCCCTATTCCGGCGGTCTGGCACGGAATATTGAGCAGTGCCTGCACGATTTTGACATTCCGCTTAAGCTTTCACATACCGTTGTAGACATTCACGGAAAGGAGCGGATCACAGGCGTGACGGTTGCAGAGGTGGATCAGAACCGCAGACCGATTCCGGGAACGGAGGAAGAAATCCCTTGCGACACACTTCTCCTTTCGGTGGGATTGATTCCAGAAAATGAATTGAGCAGAGATGCCGGCATTTCGTTAGATCCCATCACCGGCGGCGCCCTGGTCGATCAGGATCGGGAAACCAGTATTCCCGGAGTGTTTGCATGCGGAAATGTTTTGCACGTACATGATTTGGTGGACTTCGTTTCGGAGGAGGCTGCGCTTGCCGGACGTGCCGCCGCAGAATACATAACCTCAAAGGAACAGGAGCAATGCCGGATTCCTCTACAAACAGACGGAAATGTTCGCTACACAGTTCCGCAGAGAATCACAAAAAATAAGGACGTTTCGGTATTTTTCCGCGTCAGCCGCGTATTTACGAACGCGCGCCTTGTCGTGACGGACGGAGAGCGTATCATTGCGGAAAAGAAGCTCCGAAAGGCAGCGCCGGGAGAAATGAACCGCTTTTTGTTAAAAGCAGATCAGCTGACCGGTGCAAAAGCGATCAAATTTTCATTGGAGGAATCGGTATGAAACGAAATTTAACGTGTATTGTCTGTCCGATGGGATGTCAGCTAAATGTAACGGTTGATCAGGGAAAGGTTTCAGCGGTTTTCGGAAACAGCTGTCCGCGCGGTGCGGAATATGCAAAAAATGAGTGTACCCATCCGATGCGGACGGTGACATCAACCGTTCGGTCGGAATACGGATCAAGAATCCCGGTCAAAACCGACCACCCGATTCCAAAGGAGCATGTTTTAGACTGTATGGCAGTAATGAAAAAGCTGACGGTCAGAACACCGGTAAAGCCGGGGGATATTCTTCTTGAAAATCTTTACGGAAGTAACTTAGTTGCAACGGCGGAGGTTTTTATATGAATCTGCAAAAGAAAAAGCTGTTTTTGCTGGATATGGACGGAACAATTTATTTAGATCAGACCCTGTTTGAGGGAACGCTCGATTTTTTGTCTGCCGTCCGGAAAAACGGAGGACGTTATGTGTTTCTTACCAATAATTCCTCCAAAAGCACAAGCGCATATATCGAAAAGCTTTCAAACATGGGAGTTTTCACAAGCCAGGAGGATTATCTGACCTCAACCGATGCGCTGATTCAATTTCTTGCCCAAAAGCAATATCATCATATATATGCATTTGGAACAGCGTCGTTCCGGGAACAGCTCCGGATTGCCGGATTTCCGGTTACGGCGGAGATTTCGGAGGATATTGACTGTCTTTGTATCGGCTTTGATACGGAATTAACGTTTCAAAAGCTGGAGGATGCCTGTATTCTCTTAAACCGGGGCGTAGATTTTATCGCGACAAATCCGGACTGGGTCTGCCCCACTTGGTACGGATTTGTCCCGGACTGCGGCTCGGTGTCGGAAATGCTGTTCCGGGCAACCGGCAGACGACCGAAATTTATCGGGAAACCGGAGCCGGAAATGCCGCTTCTTGCGATTTCTAAATTCGGATTTCGGAAAGAAGATGCCGTTTTGATCGGCGACCGCCTGTACACAGACATCGCATGCGGTGTGAATGCCGGAATCAGTACGATTCTGGTGCTGAGCGGAGAAACAAACGCGGAGGAGCTGAAAAAAAGTGAAATTCAGCCGGAGGCAGTTTATCAGAATATACAAACAATATTTGAGGATTATACCAAAAATCCTGCATAGCTTTGTTCTATGCAGGATTTTTGGTTATAGGATTCTTTCCATATGCGGCATATAATTTTTTGTTTTCTTTTTTGACCAATGCCGGATGATCAGAAAGCAGGCTGCCGCCGCAAGCAGTCCGGCAAGAATGCAGAAATTTTCCGGTGTACAGAAATAGCTGCACAGAAAATAGGCAAAAAAGAAACAGACAAGCGGCAGAATATAGACGAGAAATGCTGCCTGATACACTTTGTTTGTGTTCAGCTCTATCTCGACTGTATCTCCTGGTCTTGCGCCGAGTGTATTTGCTAAGGTCATCTCTGTCGTCTGATAAGGACATACACCGCAGCTGGCGCAGTTTCCACCGCAGGCAGACTGCCGCGTCAGCTGAACGGTCGCTGTTTTTTCGGTTGCTTGTATCACCTTTCCGGTTTCTTTCATTTCTGATACCCCTCTATCATCTCTCTTGCATGATCTAAAGAAAGCTCTGTGATATGATCTCCGTCAATAATTCTTGCTAATTCGCGGACGCGCTCCTCCGGACTAAGCCGGGTAAGCCTTGTGGCAGTGCGGTTATTTTCGCTTTGCTTTTCCACGCGGAAGTGAGAATCAGCCGCCGCCGCAAGCTGCGGCTGATGGCTGATACAAATCACCTGCTTTGTTTTTCCTAACAGGGAAAGCTTTTTTGCAATCCTTTTTGCAGCGCTTCCGGAAACACCGGTATCAATTTCATCAAAAATCAGAGTGTCCACCGAATCAGCATCAGCCAAAATCATTTTGACTGCAAGCATGATTCTGGAAAGCTCGCCGCCGGATGCAATTTTTTCAAGCGGCTGCTCTGCCTCGCCCGGGTTTGTCTGAATCAGGAATGCCACATGATCTGCGCCCTCTTTAGTATATTCTCCGGGTTCTGCTAAAATGCGTACCCGTGCGTTTTTCATGTCTAAGTCGGAAAGCTCTGCTGTGATGTCCCGGCTTAGGATTTCTGCGGCATGCACTCTGGTTTTCCGGAGTGTTTCTGCGGTTTTTCTCAGCTCCTTTTCCAAAGCTCGGTTTTGTTCCTCTAATTCCTTTAGCCGTTCATCGGAATTGGTCAGGTCGGAAAGCTCTTTTTCTGCCTGCGCCAGGTAAGAGATGGCAGCAGAGTCATCTCCGCCGTATTTTCGTTTGATCCGATAGATCACGTCCAGCCGTTCCTCGATTTCGTTCAATCGCTGCTCATCAT
>RQCD01000049.1 GCA_008668455.1 Clostridia bacterium | reverse complement strand
GTGATCTCCAAAGCAAGGTCGATCCGTATCTTCGGCCGCTATACGACGGCATGTATGAAATGTTAGGCGCGGAAGGGTATCAGCGGCAGCAGGAGCGCGGCGTGATAGAGGTTGCTCCGCTTGCTTATATGAGAGGGCGGACTCTGGATAATGCGTTTATCATTTTAGATGAGGCGCAGAATACGACCCCGGAGCAGATGAAAATGTTTTTAACCAGAATCGGCTTTGGTTCGCAGGCGGTGGTCACCGGAGATGTGACCCAGATAGATTTGCCGGACGGCAAAAAATCCGGTCTGAAAGAGGCACAGCGCGTTTTAAAGGGAATTGAGGGAATCGCATTCTGCACGCTTTCCGAAAAGGACGTGGTGCGGCATCCGCTGGTACAGAAGATTATCAAGGCTTATGAAAAGCACGAACAGGAACAGGAGAAGAAGCGAAAAAATGACAGAGCTATTCGTAGAGAACAATCAAAGTAAAATAGAAATCACAGACGAGATCGCAGAAACGGCAAAAAGAGCATGCGAAGAAACGCTATCCTATGAGAATTGCGATTTTGACGCGCAGATCAGCCTGACCTTTGTGGATAACGAAGAAATCCGCCGCCTGAACAAGGAGTTCCGGCAAAAGGACGCGGCAACTGATGTGCTGTCCTTCCCAATGCTGGAATTTGATGAAAACGGAGATATCATTGACGCAGACTATGATGTGGACGGCGGGGAAATCGTCCTGGGGGATATTGTAATTTCTGCTGAGCGTGCGCTTTCGCAGGCGGAGGAATACGGACATTCCTTTCTCCGGGAGGTTACCTTTTTAGTGGTGCATTCTATGCTCCATCTCTTAGGCTACGACCATGTCGCAAGCGAGGAGGAGGAAACCAGAATGCGTAAAAAACAAACAGAGATTCTGGAGAAAATGGGAATTACCAGAGAATAGACGGAGGAATTTATGAAGAAGGATCATTATAAATCGGGGTTCGTTTCGATTATCGGCGTGCCGAATGTCGGAAAGTCAACCCTTTTAAATCAGATTGTGGGGCAGAAAATTGCCATTATTTCGGACAAGCCGCAAACAACAAGAAATAAAATTTTAGCCATTCATACCACTGATACCGAGCAGATTGTTTTTACCGACACACCTGGTATCCACAAGCCTCACAACCGGCTGGGAGAATATATGGTGCGCGTGGCAAAGGAGAGCATGACCGATACCGATGTACTGCTGTTGGTGGTGGACGCAACCAAAAAAATTCAGGAAACAGAGCGTAGCATTGCAGAAGGGCTGCATGCATTAGGGATTCCCTGCATTCTTGTGATCAATAAGGTGGACGCGGTGCGAAAGGAAACCCTCCTGCCGCTGATTGCAGATTACAGCAGACTTTATCCGTTTGAGGAAATTGTGCCGATCAGCGCAAAAACCGGCGACGGAACAGACCTTCTTTTGGATAAAATCAAGGGGTATTTAGAGGAAGGACCGCAGTTTTACTATGAGGATATGGTGACCGATCAGCCGGAAAAGCAGATAGCCGCAGAAATTATCCGGGAAAAGCTTTTGTGGCTTTTGGATAAGGAAGTGCCGCATGGCATTGCCATTGAGGTTTCCAAAATGCAGGAGCTTTCGGAGATTACCAATATTTATGTCACAATCTATTGCGAAAAGGCAAGTCATAAGGGAATTATCATCGGGAAAGGCGGCGAAATGCTCAAAAAAATCGGATCACTGGCACGCGGAGATATTGAGAAAATGCTGGATAAAAAGGTTTATCTGGAGCTTTGGGTGCGCGTGAAACCGGATTGGAGAAATAACAATTATCTGATGAAAAATTTCGGATTCGGAGAAAATGAGTAACTGAGGGATTGTCTACCCAAACAGGAGATTATCATGGCGGAAATCAGAACAAAAGGGTTAATTTTAAAGCAGACGGATTTTGGAGAGGGAAACCGGATGCTGACAATTTTTACAGAAAATCTGGGAGTTGTGAAAGCAGCCGTCTACGGCGTAAAACAGAAAAAGAGCCGATCTGCTGCGGCAACGCAGCTTTTGTCCTACTCGGATTTTATGCTGTTTCAGGGAAAGAGTGAGGTGCTGTCGGTCAATTCCGTCACAGCGCTTGACTCCTTTTTTCCGTTGCAGGAGGATTTGTTAAAGCTGTCGCTTGCAAGCTATCTTGCCGAGATTACCGCCTATTTTATGGAAGTAAACGAATCCAATCCGCCGCTTTTAAGGCTGCTTTTAAACACGCTCTATGCGCTTGCCTATCAGAATTTGGATCCGAAAACGGCAAAGGCGGTTTATGAACTGCGGCTTGTCTCATCCATGGGGTATGCGCCGAATCTTTCCGCCTGCTCTGCCTGCGGCGAGGTGCGCGAGGTGGGATGGTTTTCCGCAGAATGCGGCGGTGCAATCTGCCCGGACTGCCACACAAAACACCGGGACGATCTTCTGATGAGTCCTGCGGCATACCGCGCCCTTTATTACATTCTGACCGCGCCTGAAAAAAAGGTGTTTTCCTTTCGTGTTTCGCCGGATGTTTTAGAGGAAATCGGACGGATTTCGGAGCATTATTTGCTTTACTGCACAGAAACGCAATTTTCTTCTTTAACTTATCTCAAAAATCTATTGACAATTCTGTGATTTTGGTGTAGAATAAAGATAAAACAAATAAAAACAAAATAAAACAAAATTTTCTGCTTTCAAAATATAGAAATAAGGGAGTGGTAAAATGGAACGACGGGATAAAATTAACTACTATTTGGATATTGCCCAGACGGTTGCAGAACGCGGAACATGCCTGCGGCGGAATTATGGTGCAATTATCGTCAAAAATGATGAAATTATCTCCACCGGATATGTCGGTGCACCGCGCGGCAGAAAGAATTGCAGTGATTTGGGAAAATGTATCCGGGTGGAGTCGAAGATTCCGCGCGGAGAGCGGTATGAGGTCTGCCGGAGCGTGCATGCAGAGGCGAACGCGATTATATCGGCTGCGCGCCGGGATATGATTGACGCAACACTTTACCTGGTTGGTCTGGAATGCTCGGACGGGAGCATTGTAAAAAACAGCTCAAGCTGTGCCATGTGCAAGCGTATGATTATTAATGCCGGACTAAAGCAGGTGATCATCCGGGATACCGCCGAGGAATACCGGGTGATTGATGTGGAACAGGATTGGATTTTAAAGGACGAATCCTTAGAGTTGACACTGGGATATTAAGAAAGGAAATGGATGACTATGGCTTTTACAGAAACACCGGAAAGAATCAAAAAATTAATACACGATTTGTATGCTAATCCGCCGCAAATTGAGGCAGACCGTGCCGTACTTTTAACCGAAAGCTATATGAAAACCGAGGCGATGCCAATCATTAAGCGGCGTGCGCTCGCGTATGTACATATTCTAAAGCATCTTCCGATTGTGATTCGAGATCGTGAACTGATTGTCGGCAGTAATGCGCGTCACCCGAGAAGCTGTCAGGTGTTCCCGGAGTATTCCTTTGCGTGGCTGGAATCAGAGTTGGACACAGTTTCCACCCGAAAGGCAGATCCTTTTTATATTGATGAGGAAACAAAAAAAGCGCTCCGTGCTATTTTCCCGTATTGGAAAGGAAAAACAACCTCCGAGCTTGCCACCGAATATATGGCGCCGGAGGCAAAAACGGCAATTGAGCACAATATTTTCACCGTCGGAAATTACTATTTTAACGGCATCGGACATATGACGGTGGACTATGCAAAAATTTTAAAAATCGGATTCCGCGGACTTATGCGTGAGGCGGCAGAGGAGCTTGCCCGCTGCAAGGTTTCGGACGGAAACTATGCAAAAAAGCATGAATTTTTAGAGGCTGTCATTTTATGCTGCCAGGCAACGATTGACTATAGCAAGCGGTATGCCGCACTGGCGCGTGAAATGGCGCAAAAGGAGCAGGACAGAGTCCGGAAGGAGGAGCTGCTTTTAATTGCACAAAACTGTGATCAGGTTCCGGAAAAGCCGGCAAGAACCTTTATGGAGGCGTGCCAGTCCTTCTGGTTTGTACAGATGCTGCTGCAGACCGAATCAAGCGGACATTCCATCTCTCCCGGACGGTTCGACCAGTATATGTATCCGTATTTCAAGCAGGATTTAGAAAACGGAACGCTCACCGAGGAGAGTGCACAGGAGCTTTTAGACTGTATTTGGGTTAAGATGAACGATCTGAACAAGGTGCGTGACGCAGCGTCCTCCGAGGGCTTTGCAGGCTACAGTCTGTTCCAGAACCTTTGCGTCGGCGGACAGACTGCCGAGGGATTAGACGCAACCAACGAGCTTTCCTATTTGTGTATTCAGGCATCGGCGCACACGCATCTGCCGCAGCCGTCCCTGTCGGTACGCGTCTGGAACGGAACGCCGGACAAGCTGATGTTCCGCTGTGCAGAGCTTACCAGAACCGGCATCGGACTGCCGGCATACTATAACGACGAGGTGATCATTCCGTCCTTAATGAGCCGTGGCTTATCCTTAGAGGATGCAAGAGATTATAATATCATCGGCTGTGTAGAGCCGCAGAAGGCGGCAAAGACAGACGGTTGGCACGACGCGGCATTCTTTAACATGTGCCGCCCGTTAGAGCTGGTATTCTCAAACGGCATGGACAAGGGCGAATTAGTCGGAATCCAGACCGGTGACGTGACAAAAATGAAAACCTTTGAAGAATTTTTTGAGGCATACCGCAAGCAGATGCAGTATGCAATCGGACTGTTGGTGAATGCGGATAATGCGGTTGATACAGCGCATGGAGAGCGTTGTCCGCTGCCGTTCCAGTCGTCCTTGGTGGAGGATTGTATCGGACGCGGCAAGAGCTTGCAGGAGGGCGGCGCAATCTATAATTTCACCGGCCCGCAGGGCGTTGGCATCGCAAATGTTACCGATTCTATGACAGCTGTTAAGCGCTTAGTCTTTGAGGAAAAGAAAATCAGCATGCAGGATATGAAGGACGCTTTAGCGCATAATTTCGGACATGGCATGACCCCGGAGGCGGCACAAAAAGCAACCGAAGAAATTGTTTCTGAAATTACAAAAGCAGGCAAAACGGTTTCCGAGGAACAGATTGCAGAGGTGTTCCGCACTTTGTTAGACGGCGAGGATTCGCCGGCAGAAAAGGAAAAATATCAGAAAATTCAAAAAATGATTGAGGAAGTTCCGATGTACGGAAACGATATTCCCGAGGCAGACCGCATGGCAAGAGAGGTTGCCTATGTGTATACCAAGGAGCTTCAAAAGTATCAGAATCCGCGCGGCGGTATATTCCAGGCAGGGCTATATCCGGTTTCTGCCAATGTTCCGCTCGGACATCAGACCGGCGCAACCCCGGACGGCAGACTTGCCCATACACCGGTGGCAGACGGTGTCGGTCCGCGCTCCGGTCATGACGTACAAGGTCCGACCGCGGCGGCGAATTCTGTGGCAAAGCTGGATCATGGCATTGCATCCAACGGAACGCTTTATAACCAGAAATTCCATCCGTCCGCTTTGAAGGGAGACGCAGGCTTACAGAAATTTGCAGCATATATCCGTGCATTCTTTGATCAAAAGGGCATGCATATGCAGTTTAATGTGGTGAGCCGAGAAACGCTTATAGATGCGCAGAAGCATCCGGAAAACTATAAGAATTTAGTTGTCCGTGTTGCAGGCTACAGTGCGCTCTTTACAACCCTTTCCAAATCCCTGCAGGATGATATTATCAACCGGACTGAGCAGGCATTTTCGGTGAATTAAGGGAGTAGCATAATGGAACAGGTAACAGGAAGAATTTTTGACATTCAGAAATACTCCATTCATGACGGTCCCGGTATTCGTACCATCGTCTTTTTAAAGGGCTGTGCGCTCCGCTGCCGCTGGTGCTGCAATCCGGAATCGCAGGAATTTGGAATTCAGAAAATGAAATTTGCAGATAAGGAAAGAATTGTCGGACGGGATGTCACAGTGGATGAGGTGATGGAGGAGGTTCGGAAGGACGCTCCTTATTACAGACGCTCAGGCGGCGGAATCACGCTTTCGGGCGGCGAGTCGCTCCTGCAGCCGGATTTTGCGGTTGCACTTTTAGCGGCATGCCATAAGGAAGGCTTTAACACGGCAATTGAAACCACCGGAATCGCACCCTTTGATGTGATTTTGCGGTATCTGCCGCACCTTGACTATATCATGATGGATATTAAGCATATAAACGAAGAAAAGCATAAGGAATTTACCGGTCAGCCGAACCGCAGAATTTTAGAAAATGCAAGAAAAATTGCAGAATCAGGCGCAAATCTTACCATCCGTATTCCGGTGATCCCCGGCTTTAACGATACACCGGAGGAAATTTCTGCAATCGCAGAATTTGCAAAAACTCTGCCGGGTGTGGAGCATTTGCATCTACTCCCATATCATCGGATGGGAGAGGATAAATATGCAGCGTTAGGAAGACCCTATGCGCTTTCCGGCGTTCTGCCGCCGAGTGATGAAAAAATGCAGTATCTGTTAAAAACGGCACAAAAAACCGGTCTGATCTGCCAGATCGGCGGATAAAAAGAAAAGAGAATTGCCTGATGGAGGATGTCAAAAAAGGCACAGACCGTTCTGTACCTTTTTACATCCCCCTTTTTTGCATTTCGGATGATTGTTTACGGAAAATTCACAAAATGGAATAAAATTTTCGTAAAAAATACTGTACAAATGTGTTTGTTTATGGTATAATATATCCAAATGGCATGAAAAAGCGAGAAAGATGTACGAATCAAAATTTAAATTGCCGACAAGAAAGGGAGGAATTTAGACATGATCAGCAAGGCGTTTCAAAATATTGTAACCCAGATGGCAGAGGTGTTTCCTAAGCGATTTGGAATTGCAGATGCACAGGGGTTAATTCTTGCCTCAAACGGACCGGAGCTGGCTGAGGAAGTGGTAGAGGAGCTGGTATATGCAGTCGGAAATAACGATAAGCTGTTTTTCAAAAACGGTTTTACTGTCCGTCTGATTGCCGGAAAGCCGTATACCGAGTATATTGTCTATGTGGACGGGACGGACGAGGTTTCCAAATACTGCTGCAACGCGATAACGGTTGCAGCCAATAATGTCCGTTATTATTATGACGAAAAATATGATAAGACAATCTTTATGCAGAATATTATTTTTGATAATATGCTTGCATTTGATCTGCACCAGAAGGCGCATGAGCTGCATGTGGGGATCGATGTTCCGAGAGCTGTTTTTTACATAAAACTGACAAAAAAAGGTGAAACGGGGATCTATGAGGTTGTGCGCAATATGTTCCCGGATAAGGAACGCGACTTTATTGTGAATATTGACAGTGGAAATCTGGTTCTGATCAAGGAATTTAAGGATGGCGCAACCGCTGTCGAGCTGGACGCAATGGCAAAATCTATTTTAGACACCATTCATGCAGAGACCATGCAGAGTGCATTGGTTGGCATCAGTACGGTTGCAGAAAACATTGATCAGCTCAATAACGCTTATAAGGAAACACAGATTGCAATTGAAGTCGGCAAGGTATTTGATGAAGAAAAGTACATTTTGAATTATGAGAATCTGGGAATCGGCCGTCTGATTTATCAGCTCCCGATTAAGCTTTGCGAGCTGTTTTTGCAGGAGGTATTCAAAAAGGGTGATATTACTCTCTTAGACAGTGAAACAATTTTAACCATCAATAAGTTCTTTGAAAACGACTTAAACGTTTCCGAAACCTCGCGTCAGCTGTTTGTACACAGAAATACGCTGGTATACCGTCTGGAAAAAATCTATAAGCTGACCGGTCTGGATCTGCGTAAATTTGACCAGGCGATTGTCTTTAAGGTTGCAATGATGGTGCATAAGTACCTGGTTTCCAATTCGTTGAAAATATGAGGTTTCTGTTATGATTAAGTTTGTCAATGTCACAAAGGAGTATGAAAACGGTACTGTGGCATTAAAAAATGTCAATCTGAACATTGAAAACGGAGAATTTGTCTTTTTGGTAGGTTCGAGCGGCGCAGGAAAAACAACGGTCACAAAGCTTTTAATGCGTGAGCAGAATGTTACCGAGGGAGAGATTTACCTCGGAACAGAGGATATTACAAAAATTCCGCATAAAAAAATCCCGTACCTCCGGCGGAAAATGGGCGTAGTGTTTCAGGATTTCCGGCTTTTGGAGGATCGGACGGTTTATGAAAATGTGGAGTTTGCCATGCAGGTTGTGGGTGCGTCCAAGCGCGAAATCCGCAGGAGAGTTCCGAATGTTTTAAACCTGGTGGGGCTTAATTATAAGGCAAAGCTTTTTCCGCGGCAGTTATCCGGCGGAGAACAGCAGAGAGTTGCCTTGGCACGCGCATTGGTGAATAATCCGACGATCCTTATTGCAGACGAACCGACCGGAAATCTGAATCCGAAAACGGCAATGGAGATTATGGACATTTTTGAAAATATCAATTCCATGGGCACAACCATCATTATGGCAACGCATGCAAAGGATATTGTGGACGTGATGAAAAAGCGCGTGATTGAAATTGCAGACGGCGAAATTGTCCGGGATGAGCAGGGAGGAGTGTATCATCATGAGCCTGCTGAGGTTTAAATATTCTGTGTCCCAGGCAAAAAAGAACATGTGCCGGAACGGACTGATGACGGCGGCGTCTCTTTTTACAATCACCTGCTGTCTGGTGATTTTGGGAGTGTTCACAATTCTGACCATGAATATCCGCGCATTTACCGCGTCTGTGCAGGATCAGTGCGAAATCCAGCTCTTTATTCAGGACGGAACCTCTGAGGAGGAAGTGAATGCCTTAAAGGATCAGATTCTTGCAGTGGATAATGTCAAGGAGGCAACGCTTTTTACAAAAGAGGACATGTTAGAGTATGTGAAAGAGGATATGTTCTCGGAGAAGGAGCAGCTTTTAGACGGCTTGGAGGGGGATGAAAATCCGTTCTCCGATTCCTATAAAATACGGCTATCCGATATTGCCTATACGGACGATACCACAAAGACTTTAGAAAAGCTTGATCATGTGGACCATGTGGTCAATGCACAGGGAATGGTTAATACCGTTTTAACCTACTCAGATCTTTTGAAGAAAATCAGTATGGGAATTATGGCGCTTCTGCTTTTGATTTCCGTTGTTATTATTTCCAACACGGTAAAGCTGACTGTCTTTAACCGCAGAAAGGAAATCAATATTATGAAATATATCGGTGCAACCGACCGGTTTATACGTGTTCCGTTTGTTTTTGAGGGAATTCTGATCGGCTTAATCGGGGCGCTGATTGCTTTTGGACTTATGTCCTGGGCGTATATTATGGCATTAAAGTGGGCGGAGGAAATTCATTTTGATCTGTTTAAGCTGATTGGTTATTATCAGCTTGCGCCGGTTCTGGCGCTGCTGTTTATTGCAGTCGGATGTGTGATCGGTGTATTGGGCAGCGGAATTTCCATGAAAAAATACTTGCATGCATAAGAGGTTTTGAATATGAAGAAGCAGATAAAAAGAATCACTGCTGCGGTTCTGGCTTGTACACTTTTTTCTCCCTGCGCCTATGCGGCAAAAAGCATGAGCGAATTGAAAAAGGATATGGCAGAGCGAAATACCCGGATGAAGCAGCTGGAAAAGCAGATTGACCAGAAAAAGGATGAAAAGGATACACAGGTTGCACAGCGCGAAAGGCTGGATGTGCAGATTGCGTCTATCCTGGGCGACATTGATGATGTCGAGGATGTGATTTCCCAAAAGGATCAGGAAATATCCCAAAAAAATGATCAGATTGAGGAATTGAACGTTCAGATCCAGGAAAATACCGAAACATTGAAAACGCGTCTTAAGGTAATGTACGAATACGGAGACTCCTCCTATATGTCGCTCCTTTTGGAATCCAAGGGCTTGAGCGATCTTTTTACACGGCTATCTGCGGTCAAGAGTATTCTCTCGCATGATCAGTCTTTGATCGACCGGTTCGAAGCTGACAGACAGCAGGTGGAGGACGCCAAGGCGGTTGTGGAAAACGAGAGGAAAGAGCAGGTAGAGGCAAAGGATGTTTTGGTTTCCAAGAAAAATGAATTAAAAAAACTTCAGTCGGAAAAGGACACCCTGATTGCGTCTATCAACAGCGATATTAAGGCGCTGGAGCAGGAGGAAAAGAACGCAGAAAGAGACTACAATTCAATGAAGGCAGAGCTGGATAAGGCGCTTGCTGAGGAGAAAGCACGACAGGAGCGTGAAGCGGCACAGAAAAAGTCATCAAAGAGCGGCAGCGCTTCTTCTGTGCAGACCTATAAGGGAAATGGGCAGTTCCAGTGGCCGTCGGCAGCGTCTACCACAAT
>RQCD01000174.1 GCA_008668455.1 Clostridia bacterium | reverse complement strand
GTTTAGAAGCTTTGCATAAAAATAAAAATAATCAGGAGGTTATAATTAGATATTATTCAAAATGAAATTTTAAAAATTTTGAAAAAATAAGCAAAAACACTTGACAGAATGGGTTTTCTTTGGTATAATAATATATACTTGACTGTATTATGAATGTGGTCAGGCTTTAATTTTGATCGGAGGCAGACAGAATGATTTCAGATTTAAACCGGGAAAAACTGAAAATCGGAAAAAAAGAGGTTTTGTCTGCGATTGCGTCCGGAGAAGCGGCAACGGTTTTTCTTGCTGCGGACTGTGACGAAAGTATTTCAGATCCGATTGAGGCTGCTGCGAAACATGCGCAGATTCCGGTGGAAACCGCAGAATCAAGAAAAGCGCTTGGTAAGGCATGCGGTATAGATGTGGGCGCATCCTGCGCAGCTAAGCTTCGTTAAAACGGTTATTCCGCGATAATTCGCGTAATAATAAATATCAAATCAAGAAAGGAAGGTGTAACACGGTATGCCAACATTTAATCAATTGGTTAGAAAGGGCAGAAAGGTTTCGTTTAAGAAGTCTACTGCTCCTGCACTTCAGAAGAGCTTAAACTCTCTGAAGAAAAGGACAAGCGATTTAAGTTCTCCGCAAAAGAGAGGTGTGTGTACAGCAGTCAGAACTGCAACTCCGAAGAAGCCGAATTCTGCGCTTCGTAAAATTGCCAGAGTACGTCTGACAAACGGTATGGAAGTCACTGCATACATTCCGGGTATCGGACACAATCTGCAGGAACACAGCGTTGTTCTGATCAGAGGCGGAAGAGTCAAGGATCTTCCGGGTACCAGATACCACATCATCAGAGGAACACTTGATACACAGGGTGTTGCAAAGAGAATGCAGTCGCGTTCTAAGTACGGCGCAAAGAGACCAAAGCCGGAAAAGAAGTAATTTAGTATCACATGATTAGTGCATATCGGGTTATATCTAATTTAGTATAAATCGTATACGCACAAACGGAGTCTTGAAAAAATAGGCTCAGAGTACCGGTGATATTCATGACGGCGGTGTCGTCCGCTAATTATTATGAAGGAGGGAAGTAACGTGCCAAGAAAAGGTTTTATTGCAAAAAGAGAAGTTCTGGCAGATCCTATTTACAACAGCGTTGTTGTGACAAAGCTCATCAACAATATCATGCTGGATGGCAAAAAGGGTGTTGCTCAGAAAATTGTTTATGATGCGTTTGACATTATCAAAGAAAAGACCGGCCGTGATCCGTTAGAAGTGTTTACAGAAGCTTTAGATGCGATCATGCCTGTTTTGGAGGTTAAAGCAAGACGTGTCGGCGGTGCAACCCATCAGGTGCCGATGGAGGTTCGTCCGGAAAGAAGACAAACCTTGGGACTCAGATGGTTGACCCGTTATTCCAGAGAACGGAATGAAAAGACGATGAAGGAAAGACTTGCAAACGAGCTTATAGACGCATTAAACGGAACCGGCGGTTCTGTGAAAAAGCGTGAGGATACTCACAAGATGGCAGAGGCAAACAAGGCGTTTGCTCATTATCGTTGGTAAGCTTTTTGGATTTTTTTAAAGACAAGCAGAAGAATCTGTTTTGCGTTTTAAAACGTGAGAAAGGAGGAACACAATGGGTAGAGAGTATTCATTAGAAAATACAAGAAATATCGGTATCATGGCGCATATTGATGCCGGTAAGACAACAACAACAGAGCGTATTCTGTATTATACAGGGCGTATTCATAAAATCGGCGAACCTCACGATGGCGGCGCTCAGATGGACTGGATGGCGCAGGAGCAGGAGCGTGGTATCACAATCACCTCTGCTGCAACCACCTGTTTCTGGAAGGGCAGAAGAATCAATATTATTGATACACCGGGACACGTTGACTTCACAGTTGAAGTTCAGCGTTCCTTAAGAGTTTTGGACGGTTCTGTTACTGTTATGTGCGCAAAGGGCGGTGTTGAGCCGCAGTCGGAGACAGTATGGCGTCAGGCAAACGACTATCATGTACCCCGTATGATCTATGTTAATAAGATGGACATTATGGGCGCAGACTTCTTCAATGTTGAGAAGATGGTACACGAGCGTCTGCATGCAAACGGTGTTCCGATTCAGCTGCCGATCGGCGCTGAGGAAACCTTCAAGGGAATCATCGATCTGATGACTATGAAATCAGAGATTTATTATGATGAAATGGGTCAGCAGTACGGTGAGGAAGAAATTCCGGAGGATATGAGAGACATTGCTGAGGAATATCATGCAAAGATGGTAGAGGCAATTGCTGAAACCGATGAGGATCTCATGATGAAATATCTGGAGGGCGAGGAGCTTACAATCGACGAATTAAAGACTGCTTTGAGAAAAGCAACCATTAATAACGAAATTGTTCCGATGCTCTGCGGTACTTCTTATCGTAACAAGGGTGTTCAGATGCTGTTGGACGCAATCATTGACTATATGCCTGCTCCGACAGATGTTCCGCATATCAAGGGTGTAAACCCGAATACAGATGAGGAGGAGGAAAGACCTTCTTCTGACGATGCTCCTTTTGCAGCATTGGCATTTAAGATTGCAACTGCCCCGTTCGTAGGTAAGATTTGTTTCTTCCGTGTATATTCGGGATCGGTTGAATCCGGATCATACGTTCTGAATGCTTCTAAGGGCAATAAAGAGCGTTTGGGAAGAATTCTGCAAATGCACGCAAACCACAGAGAGGATATCTCGATTGTGTATTCCGGAGATATTGCAGCAGCAGTAGGCTTAAAGAATACCACAACCGGCGATACGCTTTGTGATGAAAAGCATCCGATCATCCTGGAGTCTATGGACTTTCCGGAACCGGTTATCCGCGTTGCAATTGAGCCGAAAACAAAGGCTGGTCAGGAAAAGATGGGCATTGCTTTGGCAAAGCTTGCAGAGGAAGATCCGACCTTTAAGACCTATACAGACGAGGAAACAGGTCAGACCATCATTG
>RQCD01000025.1 GCA_008668455.1 Clostridia bacterium | reverse complement strand
CGCTGCGCCTGGCAAAGAGCGCCGCACCAATCCAGAGCGTGGACGGGGAACCACCTGACCGCGACGGCATCCCACACAGGGACAGAAAAACGTCGGGGCATTAACGTATTTGGCGGTCTGAACCGATACCCCTACAAAAGCACAAATGAGCTTTCTGATACAAAAAATTTATCTACTGACGCTTATCCGTATCTGACGCCGAGAAAATCAAGAGGAGCAGACGAAACGTTCAATCAGATTTTTGTGACCGGAGAGGACGGAGAGAAAACGGCACAGCCAGTCACCTCCGCACGTGCCGTGATCGCACCGCGTGCAGAGGATGAAATCAAAGGCTTTTGCGGTGTGATCGGAACGGATTTTTACTATAACGGTGAAAAAAAGGAGATGGAGGTTGCGGCAACCTACGACACCGACGGAAAATTTCAGTATGGACAGGCAATTGCCGCAGACGGAAAAATGCAGCTGCTCTGGATGAACAACTACATTCTGATCCACGGCTATGATTGCAGCGAGCGCGAGCCGTATCTGTATTATTATAACCTGAAAGGAGAAAAGGACTGCGTGCAGTCACCGGAGTATGACAGTGCGAGTTATTTCGGGGAATATATCTGCTCTGTAAGCGACAAAACCGGATTGGGGGTTATCAAGACAAGGCATGTGAAACCCTATAAAAGAAGCGGAGAATACTGGGATTTCAGGGTTGGAGATTCTATTTTTATAGACGGTCTGATGGTGAAAAGCAGCAGCCGTTATGATAAGTTTGGAAAATACCAGATTTACGATGCGGTGGTAACCGAAATTAAAGACGAGGCAAGCTCCACCAGCGGCGGTGATACCACATGGTATTCCACCATCACATTTTCCTGCAAAAACCAGGACGGAGAAAATGCTATTTATTACAGCAACGACTATACCGTCCGGCATATTTACCGGCGTGTGCCTGCAATGACGGCAATCGCCGTAAAGGACGGACGAATCTGGGGTGCAAGTCCGAACGGAGAAACAATCTATGCATCTGCCTTTGGGGACATGTTTTATTTTCAAAGCTATGCCGGAACAAGTGCGGACAGTGTAGCAATTGAAACGGCAACGCAAGGAGAATTTTTGGGTGTGTACGAATATGGCGGAACGCTTTTAGCGGTCAAAAAAACAGGACTTGAGGTTGTTTACGGAAATGTTCCAAAGGAATATGTCATCGGAAAGAGCTATGAGGGATGCGGCTGCATTGATATGGATTCGATGGTGACGGTGGGAGACGGTGTGTTTTATCTTGGCTACCGCGGCTTCTATCTTTACCGCGGCAGCAGACCGCAGCTGATTTCAGACTCCCTGGCATCGGAATATCTGGAAGCATGTGCTGTGTCGGATGGGATTCGCTATCTTGTTTCTGCAAAAAAGGCAGACGGCAGCTATGAGTTTTTGTCCTACGATCCGCGGTACGGTATTTGGCTTTTAGAGGATGATTTGAAAATTTCCGGAGGTTTTTTCCGGGAAAAAGGAGCATATCTTTTGGAAAGCGGAAAGCAGACATTAAGGTGCGGATGGGGGACAGAAAAGGTTTCCTGGAGCTTTACGCTTAAAAATCTTCTGGAGAAGAAACAGCAGGCGGCATTTTCCCTCTGGATTACAGCGGAATTGGAAAAGGGAACAACGCTTTGCGTCTGCTATAAAACGGATCGCGGAGAATGGGAGAAGGCAGAGGAGATTACAGAAAAAAGAACGAAAATGATTCCGACTGTTTATTATGTTCCGATCCGCAGCCGGTGCGGAGATGTTCTTTCCGTCAGAATAGAGGGCGAGGGCGGCATGATTCTCCGGCGGCTGGAATGGGATTATGATCAGGCAGGAAAGAATTATCATAAATAAGGGGGACATAAAATGAAAAAAGTTGAAGTGTTAGAGCGTGCAGATGCGCTTTGCAAAAACCCGTATTCTGCCGGAGAAAAGCTTTCCTGGTGTGCAGAGCTGGATGAGAATTTAAAGACAGACTACCTTCGGGAGGAGGAGCTTTCCGGAACAGATCTTTCAGAGGATACGGCGGTCGGTGCGCCGTATGATCTGATGTATGTGGATTTTGTGATGGCAAAATGCTGCTATTACCAGCGTGACTATGACGCATACAATCAGCATATCACGGCATTCCGGAATAAGCTATCTGATTTTTCCAATCACCACATCCGTGAAAATCTCCCGGTGCGGAAAACAAAAAACCAGGTTCAGAATTGGTGGTGTTAGGATGCAGAGATTTACAGTTGGAGAACCGCCGGAACAAACAGGTAATCAGGAGGCAGACCTTCGCGCGCTGTCCTCCTGGTGCGGAGAGCTTTATCAGAATTTATGGCTGATCTATTTTTTGAAGGATCGGGAAACAGGAGAGGAGGGACAGAAATGAAAGAATTAAAAGGTGCGTTTGTGCTGATTGCGGCAATGCTGTTTTCGTACTTTAACAAAATGCTGATTCCGGTTTTGATTCTGATGCTTTGTATGATTTTAGATTACTTTTCGGGGATGACAGCAGCATGGATTTTTGGGGAATTAAATTCCGGCATTGGAAAACGGGGAGCAATCAAAAAGGTGTGCTATATGCTTTTGGTTGTAGTGGCAGGCGTTGTGGACTGGCTTCTGCATAACGGATTGCAGGCGGCTGGGATTACCTACAATCAAAGCTATCTTTTTGGAATGATGGTAGCTATCTGGCTGATTTTAAATGAGTTGATCAGCATTTTAGAAAATTGTGCCAGGATCGGTGTGCCGATTCCGAAATTCTTAAAGCCGGTTGTGGAGAAATTGAAAATTGTTGTGGAACAGAAAGGAAACCAGGATGACGATTCATACAAATCTTCCTTGTCTGCGTAAAAATTACACATTGGGAAGAAACGGAAAGATTTCATACATTGTGGTGCATTATACCGGGAATAACGGCGACACAGCGCGCGGAAATGCAAACTATTTTGCAAAAAATGCCGTCAGGACATCGGCGCATTTCTTTGTGGATGAGAATGAAATTGTGCAGAGCGTTCTTTTGGGAGATACGGCATGGCACTGCGGCGCAAAAAGCTATCGGCATCCGAAATGCCGTAATGGAAACAGTATCGGAATTGAGCTATGCTCTAAGGTGAAAAACGGGGAATTTTATATTCCCCCAAAAACCATTGGCAGAGCAATTGTGCTGGTAAAGCGGCTGATGGGGATTTACGGTATTGATTCGGAACATGTTCTCCGGCATTATGATGTTACCGGAAAATTATGTCCCGAACCGATGGTGCGGCATCCGGAGGAGTGGATCAGATTTAAGGAGGCATTGGACAAAGCAATGGATAATAATTTAGAAAAAAGAATTGCCGCGCTTGAAGGAAACGGACGGTATAATTATATTGACCAAAACCTTCCGGCATGGGCGCAGGAGACGGTCCGAAAGCTTTGCCGGCGCGGTGTGCTTTCGGGAAATGAGCAGGGGGAGCTGAATCTAAGTGAGGATATGCTCCGGATTCTCGTTCTGCACGACCGGCTCGGACTTTATGAGGAAAGGAGTGAGGGCTGATGGAGTATACTTATCGTGGAAGGGTTTCAGAGGAGCTGATCGAAAAAGCGCTTTCAGCCTATGAGGTATACAAGGCAGACAAGCAAGGCTTAAACGACCGGATTTGTGAAAATGACCGCTGGTATAAGCGTTGGCATGAGGTCAACTGCGATCCGGTCTACCGTCCGGATTCTAACACGTTAAACAGCGCCACAGCATATGTTTTCTCGGCGATTGAAAATAAATATGCGGATGCGATTGACAATTTTCCGGTTCCGACGGTTTTGGAGCGTGAGCCGAGCGACACGCAGACGGCGCAGCTTTTATCCAAAATTCTGCCGGTTCAGCTGGATCTGAGCGGATTTAAGAAGTGTTACAAGAGAAACTGGCGGCGCAAGCTGAAATTCGGAACTGGTGTTTACGGTGTGTTTTATAATGCGGAGAAGGACGATATTGAATTGCAGGCATTAAATATTTTAAGCGTCTATTGCGACATGAAAATTCCGGATGTGCAGGAATCGCAGTTTTTATTTCTTTCGCAGGCGATTGACAATGCGGTGCTCCGGAATCAGTATCCGGAATTTGCTCCGCTTTTTGAGGGTGACGCGGCGGTGGACACCTTTGACGGTCCGGCAACAGTTCGTGACCGGAGCGAGGTTTTAGACTGCTATTATAAAAAGCCGGACGGCAGCGTACACCTGATTAAATTTGTGCGCGGACAGGTGATCGACGCAAGCGAGGATATTCCCGGCTATGAAAAGGGAATCTACGCGCACGGACTTTATCCGGTTGTCTTTGACGTTTTGTATCCGCAGGAGGATTGTCCGTTTGGCTACGGCATTGTGGATATTATCCGGAATCCGCAGATGTATGTAGATCAGCTGGACGGCATTATCTTAAAAAATGCGGCGCTGTCCGGAAAGCAGCGGTGGCTTGTCAAGGATCGGGGTGCGATCAATGAGGAGGAATTTAAGGATTGGTCGTGCGATATTGTACATGTGGACGGCAGTCTGGACGAAAGCCATATCCGGTCGGTGCAGGCAGGAGGTCTTTCGGATTTCATTTTACAGCACCGATTGGAAAAGATCAATGAGCTGAAAGAGGTGATCGGAAACAGGGACTTTCAGCAGGGAGGAACAACCGGCGGCGTGACGGCTGCAAGTGCAATCTCGTCCCTGCAGCAGGCAGGGGAAAAGCTTTCCCGATCCTTAATTGACGACAGCTTTGACGCGTACAAGGAGCTGATTGTGATGTGCGTGGAGCTGATCCGTGAATTTTACTCGGCAGAGAGAATCTATCGGATTACAAATGAATTGGGGAATATTGAATTTGCGCAGTTTTCCAATGCGCTGATGACGCATGTGGATTATGAGAGAGACGCGCTCGGCTTTCCGGTTGCCGTCAAATGCCGGAGAGCGGAATTTGATATTGAGATTATTCCGAAACGAAACAGTCCTAATTCCCGGGAAAAGAACAATCAGGTTGTATTGGAGCTTTGGAAAAACGGATTTTTCCAGCCTGGGCAGACTGAAATGGCGCTTGCCGCGCTGGAGAGCATGAATTTTGACGGCAAGGAACGATTAATGGAAAATTTAAAGAAACTGAAAGGAGCAACAGAATATGGGTTATCAGACAACACCGTCAGACCGGCTGAAACGGGCATCGAAGAAGGCGGCGAATAATCTGGCAGACGCATTCCGGAAAAAAAGCGCAGGGAACGGAACGCTTGTCCGGGCAACCGACTATGCAGCGCCGGCAGGAATTCCGGCGTTAGGCTATTCTGCAAAGAGTAAAACCGTGACGGTGAACGGACAGGCAGTTCCGACCGCTTATATGGACGGAGACCGTGCAGTGGTCAGTCAGGACGTGTTAGACAGAGCATACCAGAATGTGTTAGACCGGAATGGAATCAAAACGGCAAAGCAGCTGGAGAACAGCTGGAACGACAAGTATGCGGCGCGCTTAAACGACAGCGTGAATCATTTGCAGAACCGAAAGGAGTGGAAATACATTCCCGAGCAGGATCCGGCATATCAGGCATACAAGGCGCAGTATGAGCGCGAGGGCATGCAGGCATACCGGAATGCATTAGCAGAAATGGCTGCGAGAAACCGCGGCAATATGACCTCTGCGGCGGTCACCGTTGCCAATCAGCAGTTGGGGCAGTATTTAGCAAAGCTTTCAGATCAGATTCCGAAGCTTGCGCAGAATTCCTATGAACGCTATCAGGGCGATTATGAACGGGACAGCCAGAGCTATTCCAAGCTTTCCGAGCTTGCGGCGGCAGACTGGAAGCGGATGCAGGAGCAGAATGAGCAGGCAAAGGCAGACTACCGGAGCTGGGTGGATGCGGAGCGAAAAAGAACCGAGCAGCGGCAGGCAGACGAGAAATTTTTGCAGAATCTGGAGATTCAGCAGCAGAAAGCCGGGTATTCGGCAGAAAATCAGGATCAGAAGCTTTGGAATTATGCATGGCAGAATGCAGATCGGCGCGGATATTTCACAGCGGAGGAAATTGCGCTTTTAAATATTCCGCAGAATGCGGACGGCAGCTATCCGTCGCCGGATGATATTAAAAACGCGCAGAGCAGGCAGTATTTCCAGGAGGTGGAGATTCCGCAGCTGGACTATAAGAGCTGGCTGGATCGCATGCAAAAGCAGGCAGAATTAGAGCAAAGGGCAAGAAATGACGCAGCGTCTAAAGGGTTGCAGTATGATTATAACCGGGCGCTTGCGGCATACCGCGCGTCGCTCAAGTAGAAAAAAACCGTGGATCGCAAAGGGAGCTTGCGTCCACGGCTTTTTGTTTGCTGTTTTATGTGACTGATATTCGCAGGATAATGAGAAAACCTGATTTTACGGATAAAACAGCAAGCTTCTGAAATTTTTGTGCCTCCTGTCTGGACTGACAGAAAGAAGATGGTGAATACAAAGCTATCCTCGACCTGGCAGGAGTACATAAAATTCCATTCCCAAACCACCCGCCCCATCAGGGGTTTATAGGGATACGGTATTGCTATATTTCGTAATTGTTTCTAATAACGTCCACGCGCTGTTAAAGCCGCGGTGCGTCAGTTTCAACTGATAGGAATAGCCAGCAGAAACGGTATAGGTTTCGTCTAATGTTGTTTTAGTGCCGCCGGAATTGCTCCAGGTTTTAATAGTTTGCCATTTGCTATTCTGTTGCTGTTGTTGTAGTTCCATAGTCAGACCGGCATTGTTGCCGCTGGCTACAGAGGTTTCGGCGTGGCATCTTAGGGTTTGTCCGCTTACGATAGACAATGCATTGCTTGTTTTGGTAATCACAATATTAAAAGGTACAATATCGCGAAGTTTTTCTGGCATGTTCTCTGTTGGTTCTGCAAATGCAGGAGCAGCGGCAAAGGCACTGAGGCTCAGCATGGCAGAAAGACCAACTGCCATGAGTTTTTTTAAATGTGTTTTTTTCATAAAAATTCCCTCCTAATTTTTTCGGTAAAACAGCTTTATTGTTTTTGATCGTTTTTGAAAAATTTTGTTGTATGCTGTCGAAACATGCTTCTATATATAATAACGCACGAAAACCGAAAATTTCCGAAAATTTTTTAAAAAAAATTATTTTTGGTAACCTTGTGCAATTTTTATAATCTCACTTTGTGCAATATTACCTGAAAAACAGTAAATTAAATTGTCATCATAAAGAATGACAGAATTAATCAAATTGGAGGAGGTAGTTACACCTTTCATCCCATTAATTGTAATTTCCTCCAATGTCCCATCTTCGGTGTCAATGGATAGTTGTTCATTAATATCATAGATGGACAAATCAAAGTTTTTTTCTCCGTTTGAAAACATGCGTGATATATAAGGATAAACATCTGAGCGATCTGTTAGCACATATCCATCTGGTACATAACCTAGGTAAATTGTTTCATCAGAGTAAACGTGTGCATATTCATCATTAAATGTAAAGTTGGTGTTTGGATTTTCTGGGGTAAAGAAAAAATTCATCAGACGGATGCGCCATGCGCCAACACTGCATACACCGCCAACAGAAACGATCATGCATGCAATCAGGACGCAAAGCAGCCGCTTTGTGTGAGCAGAATGTTTCTTCTTCTGATTTTTCTGGTGTTCTTTTTGAAACAGCTCCTGCATTTTTTTCTCATGCTCCGGCGAGAAATGCACCTCTGCCAGGGGAATGTCCTCATGATCCTGCTCGGACATCTGTCTTGCTGCTTCGTCAATCATTTCGTTAAAAAGCTTTTCAAAAATTTCGTCCTGTGCCATGTCATATCATCTCCCTTCTTTGCAGCTCTTTTGCGATATAGCATTTTGTTTTTTCGTTGATTTTGTAGATAAAAGACGCCTCTACGCCGTAAAGCTCGGCAATCACGTCAGCCTTTAGCCGGTATGCGGAGGAGAGCAGAAATATGTCCTGTTCCACCTGACCAAGCTCTGAAACAATCTGCATGACGATCGAAATGCTTTCTTTCCGGAGGACTAAATTTAAGGGGTTTGAAAAAGATTCATCCATTGCCGGACAGTCCATCAGCTCATCCAGCGGAGACTCCAGCTTTAATTTCCGGAGTGCGCTGATCGTTCTGGAACGGCAGATCATGCACAGTAGATTTTTAATTTGCGTATGGCTTCGTTCTGTCAGTGCGTCAGGATGTGCAATGATCCAGGAAAAAGCTTCGTGCACCATATCCTCGGAGAGAAAATTGTCATTAGATAACGAATATGCAACCTGATGCAGCAGTATGCGGTATTTTATGTAAAGCTGTTCAAACACCGCAACCGGGTCTTTTTCTTGCTGTGCCATAATGTCCCCCTTATTTTGTCTTTCGT
>RQCD01000202.1 GCA_008668455.1 Clostridia bacterium | reverse complement strand
GGCGTTGATGATATTTTAAATGAATTTAACCGTCAGTATGACGAGTGGAAGGCTTCTTCAAAATAAAAGGGAATGCTGCAAAACGCGCCGACGGCGCGTGTTGCAGCAGTATCCGGACAGATGGTATTCTAAAGAAATCAATGTTTAAAAAACTATGAAGGTAGAAAAAAACAAAGCAAACAGAGAAAAAAAGGTATCGGAGTGGAAGCATTTTCAGAAGAATTTTCCTATGACTTTATTAGCGCTTCCGACCGTTTTAATCATGTTTGTTTTTTTCTACCTGCATAGTTTTTGAACCATTCCTTTCTGTAGAATACCTGCTGTCCGGAAACTGCTGCAAAACGCGCCGTCGGCGCGTTTTGCAGCATTCCCTTTTATTTTGAAGAAGCCTTCCACTCGTCATACTGACGGTTAAATTCATTTAAAATATCATCAACGCCGGCTTCTGTAAGCTTTTTCTCCACATCCTGAAAATAGGTATCAAAATCGTCCATATTCCCATTGGAGAGTACCTTGCCGGAGGACTTTACAACCTCCGAAAGCGCTGCGATTTCCGTTTCAACCGGTTCAATATCCATCATAAAACCGCAGGTCTTGCTTTCAATTCCGTTTTCATTATCCTCCTCCATCTTCTTTAATGCATCTCTGCTGTTCCACGGGGAATCCCATTGATCAAACAACGGTCCGATCCAGTTGTGCCAGAGCGTCCATGTGCTTGCAGAACCGCTCTGCGGTTCAACATGCTTATCCTCATCAGTCGTTCCGGAGGTAACGGTATAATTAACACCCTCCAGGCCATATGCCAGGGTGTTGGAAAGATACGGCTCTTTCCAGATCAGATTCAGCATCTGCACCACCTTTTCCGGATGCTTACAGTTGACAGAAATTGCATTTCCGCTCATCATATTCTGCGGAGGAATCCGTCCCTGACCGGTCAGCACCTCAACACAAGGGAATCCGTAATAGGCAGTTGCCTTTGATCCGTCCTCGGTATATGCGCCAACACTTGGCAAAACGGCATATTTCCCGCTCTTTCGTTCGCTGACCTGCTCTTTTGTGAATGCGTCCTTCGGAATATACCCTTTCTGATAAAATTCATGCTTCAGACGGTATTCCTCCTTACGCACATCAATATCCTTCACAAATTTTTCAGCATTTTCATCAAACACAATGCCGCTGACCATGGTATCAGTAAAATCCTTGTTGCTCGGCTCACTAATGGACGCATCCAGCGGAATTACCCCGGTCTCGTTTGCAAGAATTGTTTCGCAATACGGAATTAAATCCTTCAAGCATTTTGCATTTTTGTAATCAAATCCGTATTTTTCCACCAAATCCTTTTTAAAAACATACTCCGAATCCGGAACATATTTTGCCTGAGATGGAATTGCCATAATCTTTCCGTCGAAAGTGACGCTGTGCCATGCCTTTTGACTGAGTTTTTTCCGAATGTCAGGAGCATATTTCTCCAACAAATCAGTCAAATCCAAAAATGTCAAATCCACAGGTCCGGTGATATACATTTTCTGAACCGGAGTGTCTTCCTCATCAATCGTTTCTTCAATTTTCTCCACAATTCCAAGATAATTTTTGTTTTCTGTTACACCCGTGTCAAACGTTACAAGCGCTGCAGCGCGTCCGTCATTCTCTAAATCGGTATATGCTTCAACCGTATAAGAGTTCAAATTTCCAAGACTTGCACATGTTCCAACATGATAGTCCTGATCATTTGCCGAATTCGGATCATTCGGAACCTGGAAAAGCAGCGTTCCGTTTTCCACCATAAAGGTATTTTCAAAGTTGAAACCAATGGTGTAAAATGTTCTGGCTCCCTGTCCTTTCAGTCGTGAGGAATACAGCACCCGAAATTTGCTGTTTTCTGCACTGTTTGGTTTCTTTGCCTCATAGTCTCCGGCTTGCATCGTGCAGAAATTATAGGCGGTATCAATTTTTTTGATTCTTCCGCTCGGATCAAGTTGATATTTAATCAGCTGCGGATTAATACGTTTTTCATCCTTTTGCAGTCCCTCTATCATTCCTGCTTTGGTAGTTCTTTTAATTTCATCCACATAAAGCTTTTCTGCTCCGTCAAACTTCTTCATTTCTCCGTCCTGGGTAAAAAGCTTAAAGATCAGCGTATCCTCGGAATCCTCATTGTCATAAACCTTTACTAAAAATCCATACCGGCTCTGTGAGGAAAACTCCTTCATTGCCACGATTCTCTGCTCAGCATCCACATAAAAGGAATAGCTTTCTCCAAATTTCACCGGACGGCTTTTATAGTAATTTTTCACGGTCTGATAGTCTTCTCCGTCAATCGTTAAGATATCATAACCATCCTCCTGGCTGATTCCCTCAATCGTTCCTCCTGCCTCTCCGGAAAGAAGAACAAATCTTCCCTGCTCTTTATGCAGACTCTCCGCAAGCAGTATTGCTGCACCGTTTATCACATCCTCAATCTGCATTTCTTTTCCGCTTGTGTTTAATATTTTCGCACGGTCATAGTCGGATAGCTTTACAGCCGCCCTGTTTTTAAAAGAAATCTGATCTTTGTTGACATCCTTGCTTTGTACCACACAAATCTCATAGCGCCAGATGATCACTGTTTCATACCGTCCGTTATCATCCGCGTCGATCAGCCGAACCGTGCCGTATTCCGGCATCATAAGCTTTTCATCATATGCTCCAGTGCAGCAGCCGTTATAAACCACATTCACCGCCTGCTCCAATCTTGCACGCTTGGATGCGCCGGCTAAATCTGTATAGTGATAGGTCATTTCCACTAATTCATCCAGCTGATCATCTCTTAATGTCAGCTCCTGATTCCATTTCCAGTTCCATCCCATATAGATGAGACAATCCTCATCCTCGGTCAGATAGTATGTCACCCGGTAACCCAGATAACCGGTACAATCCATATCGGTATCATACTGCACCGAGTCCACCTCAACAACTCCGTCTGATAAGTGTTCGCCCTCAAAAAGCGCGGTTTCCTCCGTAGCAGTCACAATTCCTTTTTTCTTTTTCATCTGATAGATTTCCGATAAAACGGTGTTGTTTTCATCCTTGATAAGCTTTGTTTTTCCATCTTCATTGGTGATTTTCAAAACCGGTGTTTCCAATGCCTGATACAAAAGCTTCATCACCTGATACCAAGTCAGATATACCCCTTCACCAGTTTCAATTCCCCTTAACAAGCCTAATTCCCGTGCAGTACGCAAATAATCCTGCGGATAGGTTTCATTCAATGCACCGTATCCCATGCCGGCAACCAGGCTTTTGACCATTTCCTCTAACAAAACATCCTGGGAAAGACGGTATTCTCCGTCGTCATAACCGACCAGAATTCCGCGGATGACTGCCTGATTCTGATAGTACTCATCCTTTTTCCCCGGATTTCCGCCCTCCAAAAAGCTGATCAGCGTACGAATCATCGCACCGCGCGTCAGCGTATCGGTCATAACAGGTTCTTCCTCTTGTTCTATCACCGAAAGCGCTTTCATCAGTCCGACAATCTCCCGATATTCCTGACGGTTTTCTTCTGTATAAATTTCATCCGCCGCAATTACGTTTGGTAAAAATACTGCAAGCATTGCCGGAAGTAAAAACATAACGATTGTTTGTCTTAATCTTCTCACGCCGTTTCCCCTTTCATCCGATCCATTAATTTTGAAAGCATCACAACAGCCTCCGCTCTTGTTGCATTTGCTCTTGGTAAAAAGCTGCCGTCACCCATTCCGGAAACAATTCCGGCTTGATAAAGCGCTGCCACACTCCCTTTTGCGTAGTCCGAAATGCTTTCCCAATCTGAAAGCTCTGCTGCTGTCTCTGCGTCTGCAAGTCCTCCGGCACGGCATAGCATGACTGCAATATCCTGCCGAGTGATGTTTTCTCCGACACCGAACCGGTTAGACTCTAAGCCGGAAACAATGCCTGCATACGCTGCGCCGCCGACAAAAGGCGCATACCACGCATCCTCCAAAACATCATAAAAACGGTCTGTTTTTCTCTGCTCGATCGAAAATGCACATACAACAAGCTTTACAAATTCCTCTCTTGTGATTTCATCATTCGGAAAGAATTTCCCCTCCTCTTTTCCGGAAATAATATTTTGCTCATAAAGCTTTAAAATGCTGTCCTTTGCCCAGAAAACAGAATGAATATCCCGAAACACCTCCGTTTGTTCCGGCTTGGAATCCGGAAGTACTGTCGGCGAAATCACAGACGGAACACCGGATGAGGAGGAAGAACCTCCGCCACCGCCGCCACCTATCGTGCTGCTTTGATTTTCACTTTTTCTTTGAGCCTCCACTGCCTCCTGGTAAGCTCTTTTTAATGCGTCATAATCAGAAAATTTCTTTCCGGCAAGCGACTGATACACTCTGCCCGGGTATTTCAGCCGACTACATGCTTCGGTAGAAATTCCAATCACCTCTCTGTTATCCTCAACACATTTCTGCACCGCTTCATATCCCATACTCG
>RQCD01000193.1 GCA_008668455.1 Clostridia bacterium | reverse complement strand
TGCACAATGTCAGAATAACTCTTTTTTTCATTGCTTTTTAGGCTTGTTTCTTCGTAAAAGTATCACTTTAGCATTTTTTGATTGGTAAGCTTCAGCTCCAGATATTTCTGGTAGTTCTTCCGATACTCCCGGATAAACTTAGGTTTTACGCCGTAAACCTTTTCAAAGGTTTCATAAAAATAGGTCTTGTTTGTAAAGCCGCAAATATGAATAATTTCGTCAATGGACTGATCTGTTTTCCACAAATTAAAAATCACATTGCTCAACCGTTTCCGGAGCAGCAGTTGCTTAAAACTCAGCCCGCTGTATTCCTTTAATTTGCTGCTGAAATATTTCGGTGCATAATTGAAGCGTTTTGCAACATCCTCCAACCGAAGCGCCTCAGCACAATTTTCGCTGATATATGCAATCGCCTCAGATAAGAGAGGATCCTGCTCCAGCTGTGTCTGCTCATCCAGCTTTCGTAATAATAAATTTACAAGCTCATCCAGAAGGCAGGCAATAAGTGATTCAAAACGTTTTTTTCTCTGCACGCTTTCCTCCAGCATAGAAAACAGCATATCCTCAATTCTCTGCGACTCCTCACCGCCATGAAAATCTGCAAAAAGACATCCGCCTGTCATAGTATAGCCATATCTCTCCTGTAAAAACTCTTGCAGACTCATGCCGGATTTGTATTGCTCTGAAAAAAACGACGGCTGCAGCAAAACATTATAGTATTTAATACTTTCCCACATGTGAATGCTATGCACACACTGATAGTCTAAAAGAATCAGCGTTCCGCGCCCTGCCCGGATACTTCGGCCGTCTAAAACATGCTCTCCGCTGCCGGATACCACATAGCAAAGTTCAATTGCTCCGTGCGTATGCTCCGGCTCATCACATCCATATTCAATATATTTGATTTCCAGATCATCCCGTCCGTTAACACCATCCTGGATTGAAAAACATTTCATCCTCTGCGCCTCCTTACCTGAAAGAATAGCTTACCTTTAGTATAGCATATTTTTTCCCGGCTGTCAAAGTATTTCAGCTATGCTTTACAAAGAATTTACACAGCAGAACGCAAAAGCTTTGGTGTGATATATGGTTTTTGTGCCTCATCCCAGCAATACAAAAGAACTGTTTTTGCCTGCTCCGGATATTTCAGGCGCGGTTTCGCGCCGGTTACATTCATCGGTATCTGATATGATAAATAATTTACCGTCAACTGTGCCGCTAAAAGCGAACCGTTCCCGTCATAATCCGCCAAATAACTCCAGACCTTCATCCCATCCTTGGAATAGTGGTTGGTCAATGTCAGACTAAGCGTTCCATCCTCCGAAAGCTCTGCCTCAGCTGTAAGCTTTTCTCCGTTTTGAAAGCTTCTCGTTTCGCTTTGCCAGTCAGAAGAAAACTCTCTGGACTTATTATGTGCCGTTACCCTCCAGAAATATTCACTGCCATCCGGATTGGGCAGCTCTAAATCCGCATAGGCATAGAACACTTCCTGCTCGGTAACAACATTCAAAAACTCTGCGTCCCTTGCCACTTCAATGGTATATGTGGTTGCGCCGGGTGTTTCATACCAGGTAAAATGGAACTGATTTGCAGAAATTTTTTCCCCTGCTCCGGGTGATAACAGTCTGACCGGCTGTTCCGTCATCCGATTATCGCTAACCACACCAATCTGTTCCAAATCAAAATCTTCTGTTAATACTCCCATATCAGCATATGCTGAACTGTTTTTTATGCGATAATCCAGATGCTCCGGATCAACAAAGTCATAAAAGGTATCAAGCTCCTGATTTCCGCTAATATTTTTCACATAAGGGCCAACCTCATTCGAACCTGCTCGGACACATAGATTATTCTGGATTTGATTCAGCGCATATAATCTGACTGCATAGATTCCTGTCAGACTGTCGCTCTCCACAATTTTTTTCAGATTCGGATATGCCTGATAGTAAAGCGACGGATTGGCAATATATCAGGCAAATTTGCTTTGCTCGGTATTCGAGTTGCATGCAGCAGCATTCATCCTAAAGATCGTTTTAAAATCCCAATGCTTCTGCGCCATATCCGCTATGATGTTCTTTTGGTAGAGATGATCTGTTCCGTTGGTATAAACGTCAAATTCCGCATTCTGAATGATGTTATACTCAGCGGTGATTCCGCATTGTCCGTCATCCAGATAAATCGCCGGAAGATGTTTAAAGTTCAGCTCCTGTGTGCTTAAAAGGTCGTGCAAATAATTATAGGAAATCACCGTTCCGCGCTGGACGCTGTTTCTGCCGCAATAGATCGCTCCGGAATCATCCGATTCCTGGCGCACATGATAAATTTCATTATAGGAAATTTTATGATCATTTCCATAAAAACGGATTGCCTGAAACGGTGTCAGGCTAATACTGTTATGAGTTACCTCGTTTCCGCAGCCATGTATCAAAAACGTGTCATAATTCCTGATTTTTTGCGCACATCGGCTAAAAATGCTGTTTTTTATAACATTCCTGCCCGGTCTTAGTGTATCGACGTTTCCGCCGTCTAAAATTACCGCATGTCCGCCGATTTCGTAAAAAGTACAATCAGAAATCTCACAATTGTATGC
>RQCD01000102.1 GCA_008668455.1 Clostridia bacterium | reverse complement strand
GTTCCGGAGGATGCGATGGTACCCGAAACAGTGTAGGTTTTTTGTGTTCCGTTTTCTGCAACCACCTTAAATTTCACATCATTTGTAAAATCAATTTTAGTTTCTCCGGTTTTTAAGTCTTCCTCACCGAAATACAGCTTTGCGCCATCGGACAGGGTAAAGCTTGGAACTCTGTCTTTCTTGGTACTTCCTGCCGGGATCGTTACTTTAATTGACGTTCCGCTGACCGTTCCGTTTGTGCCGTCTAAGGAAAAGGTTTTGATGTCTGTTCCCTCGTAAGCGGCTCTTGTTTCTAAGCTTGCGGTCAAATCCTTGGAAAAGGCTTTGACGGTTACGGTGTAGATACCGTTTTCAGCTGAGGTAACCGGAAGTGTACCGGTGAGCTTGCCGTCTGTCAGAGCCAGCGTCTGCGTATCCTCCGCACCGCTCGGCGCTTTGATCAGAACAGTTACCTGGCTCTGATCCGCTCCGTAAACGCTTGCGTCTAACCGGAACGTTCTTTTTGCCGCGTCAAAACCGGACACGGTCACGCTTTGCGACTCGACGATTCCTGCTAAAATGTCCTCTAATTTTTTTTCATAATATGCCTTAGTGTCTGCATCAGAAATTGCCTCGATTTCTGAATTTAAACTTTCATATTCGCTATATTTTTTCTCTGTCTTAAATACTTCTAATTTTCCGTCTAATGCTGCATATTCATCCGTTCCATAGATGGAAAGGGTGCAGTCTGCTGCATGCTCAAATTTTACAGCAAGATTTTTTACTGCTGTTGAAATCTCGGTTAAGATGAAATTCTCTCCCTCGGAAAGCTCCGTATTCTGAACGGAAACAAAGGAATCATTTTCAAAGTAGCCGATTTCTGCATTTCCTGCCGCCGGGGACTGGATCAGAATTGCCTTGGGGGTAAATGCCGTAAGACTCTCTGCTTTTAAATACTCTCCCTCTGCGGTCTTTGTAATTTTATCAGATAATTCTACCGTTCCTGCGGAGGATTTTGCTCCGTTCACCATCAGTTCGCCAATCCGGAAAAAGTCGCTTGACTTGCAGCCGGTGATTAAAAGGCGAAACTTATCAGAGGAAACCGGCTGAAGCAACGAGCTGCTATATAGTATTGGATTTTCCAGTGAACCCATCGCATAACTGCTTGATTCTGACAAATCATACTGAAACGTCTGTGCGTCCACCCAATGGTTTCCGATTGCATATTGCAGAGTCATCTCTGTAATGCCGTGCTTCATATACTCTGAAATCATGTTGAAACCATTTAATTGATACTGCTCACCCTCAAAATCCATTGTAACTGCATATGGACTTTCCGCTGTTCCTACGCGGCTGCTTTTTTCTGTGGACAGATCCATTTTTCCGTCCGCAAGCGTTTGCGCGAAAGCGGAATCCTCCAGTGTAGTGATTTTTGATCGGTATAAAAGATTATTGTTATTATATTTCTGTCCGGTGACTGTTCCGTTTACCCGAAATTCGTCCAAACGAATATCTCCGTGATCTCCTTGTGTCCGCGAGACAAGATAAATTCTTACTCGATTGGTTTCCACTGCCTCCGGAAGCGCCACAGTAGCAAGCCAAAAGTTTCCTTGGTTTACATAATTGACATCAAATTCCGTTCCATTGTCTACCCATTTCCACTCTCCGGCTGATCCGTCATAGTATCTAATTTTTATTTTTCGAATGGTCTGATGCTCATATCCCCAGGCATGTACAGTCGACCATAATTCAACGGAGTCCACCATTGCCATCTGATGCAGATATGCTTCAAAATAACGCTCATTCAAAAAACGATCATCTTCGTCTGTCGGCTCAGAAAAATATGCGGAGTGATCATTATCTGCATATCCATCTGACAAGACATGCGTTTGATTTCCGTTTTTTACATATAAATCTGTCTTAAGCTTGATGTTTGTGAAATAGGTTGCAGGGATAACCTCTGCATATGCCTGGGATACCGCCATTGTTCCCAAAAGAACTGCGATAGCTCCTGCGATTTTTTTCATGCCATTTCCTCCTTATTGCGAAGATACCGCCGTGCCGTCTTTTTTGCACGGCGGTATCTGATAACAATTTCTTAATTTTCTGAAAGCGTGATTGTCTGCACATTTGTTTCTGCAGTATACGGATTCTGTACGTCTGTCCAGACGAATCTCTTAATCTGCACCTCACCGGTCAGACCTGAAAAATCAAAGGTTGCAGAGCGTGTTCTCTTTGAAAACGGCTTTAAATCTAACGTGTTCTTTAAAACACCAACCAGCTTTCCGTTCTGATACGCTGCATAGAATACATCATAGAATTTGGACGCACTCTCATTGTTTTCTGCTTCTGTTTTCAATGTATAGAGATTTCCGTTTTGCGTAACCTCCGTATCCGAAATGGTATAGCCTGTTTTCTCCGCATTTCGGAAAATGATTTCACTGATTGCAAGGCTTGCTCCCGGTGTGTTTTTTAAGGTTAGCGATGCATAATAAGCCGTATAGGTATTCGGAAGTGTGATAATTTGTCTGACTGCGTTAAAGCCCGTATCCCGAATCTCAACAGCGCTTTCTGCTACTCCATTGCTCCATTTATTTTCTGCTCCGGAATCCTTAATGCTTCCCCAAACATTCACGCTGACACTCTCCGGAATATTTAAGGTATTGTTCCATATAATTTCAACCTGGTTGAAATCCTTGAATCCATCGAAAGTTACAGACAAAGTATAATTTCCGGCACCCGGATTAAAGTTTTCACGCGCAATTTTGCCATCATAAATATTTTTTAGCTTATGACCGTTTAAGTCGATGAAGCCTGTTCCAATGACATTTCCGTTATTCAGCATCTTTTCGTCACGAACCTGTCCGACTGCATACAGTCCGGCAAGACGGAAATAATTTGCCGGTTCTTCAATGCCGGTTACATAAACGCGGATTGCGTCTGCATAAACTGCCTTTGCAAAATAGTAGTTTGATACATATTCTGTGGTCGGAATCGACAGACAACCGTCGTAAGTCCATTTTCCTGTTACATGATCCAGATAATAAACTGACATGCTGGTCGGCTTGCTGTAAATCTTTTTATCCTCTTTATTCGGATTAACTGTTTTTACCACAATACTTTTTACGTCAGACGGAGCAGAAAGAAGCATTTCAATATAATCCTCATTTCCTGCCGGCTGATTTTCACCCTGCGGATTAACAAAGAACGTGCAGTCGTAATCATCTCCATAATTTGCGTCCTCCGGGCTTCGATCGCATGATCCGTCCTCATGCAAATGATTTAAATCCTTGCTTAACGCATCCGGATTTGTCTCCATCAGATTATAGGTAGTGAAATAAAGCGAACCCAGCTTCATCCAGTCGGTTACTCCCGCATACACCTCGGAAAACGTCACGTTGTCACCAGGTGCGCCATCATCAAAGGAAATCTTAATCTTGTCGGTTTTAACTAATTCAGAAAGTTCCGCATACATTCTTCCAAAGGTAGCATATTGATACGGATTTTCAAAGCTTCCAACCTCTTTCCAGCTCTGGTTTGACTGATCCCATGCACTGACTGTTCCGTTTTTAAAGGATTGATGGGAATAGTAGCTGGTTACCTCTACATAGTCCATGGTTCTTTCTTCCGGAAGATTGTAAACAATTTCACCCTTTCGGTTCATACCCTCCAGCTTGATGACAGTATCTGTTGAAAAAGCATAGCTTCCGTCAATCGTTTTTGAACCGCCAAGATCTGCTCCAGTCAGCCAACTACCCTCGGAATTTAAAGTAATATTCGATCCGTACAGCTGATTTCCTCCGATCACATCCGTTGTTTCTGTACCGACTGCCTGCAAGCCGTCCAGACGAATTTGACCATAATCTTCATACCAGGAAAGCGGATATACTCGGATTTTTGAAGTCCGGACCGTTTTCGGCAGAGAGACGGTTTTCCAATACAGCAAGGAATCCTCTCCATCCTCAGAGCAATCAATGCTTTCATAGGCTGTTTTCCATTTTCCGTCCAAATTATCAAAATAGGTAATCTTCGCATTTTCCAGTCTCTGAAGATTTCCTCTCCCTCTGAAACGAATGGCTTCTACATCCGCAGCCTTGAGAAGATCCATTTCCACATAATCTTCCATCAGCGTTAAACCTTCTGTTTGAAAATGCACACCGTTTGGACCGTCAAATGCTGTATTCGGACGCTCGTTTCCGTTTCCATCTAATGCGTTCAGCTTGTCAAGTCCTCCGCAGCCTGTATTAATTTCCATGGTGGTTGCATACATCGCATTTGTGATCGGTGCCGCACCACCCTCCGCATAAGCCGAAAGCATCCCGGCAGAGCCTGCAATCAGACTTACTGCCACAATTCCTGATAATAATTTTTTCATGTTCGTTCCTCCTTAAATTTTTTTATTCAAGTCCTGAAAGGACATTTGAATCAATAGTAAACTACCAAATCCCTTTCGCTGCCCCAGCTGACTGTTGTGATTGCCTTTGTGCCTTTTCGGATATCCGGATCAGTTACGCGCACTGCTTCCACCTTATGAGAGGAAGTGTTCACCTTGTATACATTTGCAAAATTGACGTTAATAAAATTCTTCTGTGCTCGTGCTCCGCTTTCAAAGGTCTGCGAAAGCTTGATATAAGTAGGTGTTTTTTCCTCCAATGTTCCGATACAGCAAATCATATCCTTATCATCTGCAATAATCCAATTTGGATTGACATTAGAGGTCATATAAGCATCCTTCTGATTTCCAGAAAGTGTAAAGAATGCATCCGGATCACCCATGTGGTAGAACACGCGGAATCCGTCTACTGTCCCATTTTCCTTGGTGGTGTACTGGATAATATCGCCCGGTACAAGATCATTTGCTTTGATGGAACGGATCCGGAATTCATCCCCGGAAACTGCATCCGGATTATTGGTTGTGCTTTCTGCGTCGCTGTCCTCAAAGGAGAGGGTTTTCTTTTGATTATTCTCCATACCGGTCAGCTCTACGCAAATTTCGTCATCCTGATTCACCGTTGTAACCACCTTTTCAATCACAAAGAGTGCGTTCTGCGCATGAATCTCCTTATCTGCACTGGAGGTTGCCACACGCGCAAGCACCGCGCCGATTCCATATTCATCATCCACCGCATATAGTTCTGCGGAAAATCCGCTGCTTCTTGCCCATTTTGAGGTGGAAACCTTTTTAAAGTCCTTATCCTCACCGCCGGTCGGGATCAGGAATACCTCGGTACTGTTGGAATCCATCAGGTACATATCCTGGATCAGATTTCCGCGCGTACGCATACCCGTCGTTAAAGGAATATAGTTAAATTCATATGCGTCTTTTCCCTTTTCGCCCATGGTGATGGCTTTCGGGATTTCAATTTTCTTAATTTCATTTCCCTGATGCTTCACCTTGACAAGCTTTCCCATGCAGTCGGTCTGGTTGATAAAAATAGCGGTTGCATTATCATAAACAACCGTATCGCCTTGGGTGAGCTTACATTTATCCTTTAAGGACATTCTCTCCATGCCGTTTCCCTTAAAGATTTTGACGCAGATACTGTCGTCGTCCTCACTTTCATAGAAAGACTTGATATAAGCATATTCAGTCTTGGTGGCGTTTTCATCCTCGGTTGCCGTTTCGGAATAATCGATAATTCTTCCGGTCATGTCTAATATGAACGCACCGCTCCTTCCCATCATCTCACTGGTGGGAATATCAAATTTTTCATTCAGCTTGTATTCCTCGCCGTCCACCGAAAAGCCGTCCTGTGCGATTCCGGTTACCCTGCCGGAGATCCGGTCGGTCAGAATGACATAATCAATTGTCTGTGAACGGTTTTCCATAGACAGACCATACGGAATCTGCATGGCAACAATATCGCCCTTTTTCACATTATTAAATTCTGTTTCGATTCCGTCTGCATAATAGAATCGATCGCCGTCTATGATCTCATAGATTCCATCGTCCCATTCGTCATAGATTTCCTGGTTTTCTGCACTTTTTCCGGAAAGTTTGATATATGTATACTTGTTTCCGTAAACCGCCTCATATCTGCCGTCTGAATCGTTATCAATTAAGGTATAGGTCATGTTTTCGTCGCAGAAATACTCAATCGGAATCACGTTCGACGAGATAGAGCCGAGATAAACACCGTTATACAGATAGCTTGCAGTCGGGTCAAAACGGTAAGTTTTGCTCCTTGCGTCCTCCGGTGAAACCTCAAACTCTGTCCGGGATTTGGAATACACATCCTCACCGGAGAAAGTGACCGTTTCGTTTTTGGACGATTCATACAGATACAGAAGATCGCCATTGGAAACATATGCCTTGACGCGCATACCCACCTTCACACCGTAGCTTTCCTGCGAATAGTAGGTCACACCGTCCACCGAGAAGCCGGTAACCGTATCGGCAGAATACAGAGAGGTTTTGCTGTCTGCCGTTAAGATTCCTTCCACTTCCTCTGCGTCAAAATATTTCGTTAAAACCGTGGAATCCTTTTTGATTTCATAGGTTGGCTTGCCGTTTCCGTCTAAGCTCATTTCCATCACGCTGACCGAAAGTGCGTTATATACCATCTGCACCAGGTCGCCGTAATTTAAATTAGCGCCAAAATCCGAAACGTTCATCCCGTCAAACAGACCCATGGAATTTCCGTTTGTGACCTGTCTTAAATAGGTGTCATTTCCGAGATAATAGGAATAGCCTAAAACCTCTAAGATTTTTTCCGCTGCCTGGGTATAGGAAACGGTTTCGCTCTCCTCTGCCGCCGCGGTTTCCGCGCCTGCATGATACATTCCTGCAATCACGCCCTGCAAGAAGCCTGCGTCAATTTCTTCCTCCGTACTTTTTTTCTCCGGCAGGATTTCCAACGCCTCCAAAAGTCCTTCCTTGTCTTGCCAGGACACGCCTGCTTCTGCATACGCCGTCAGCGTTGCCGCCGGAGCGGTTGACAACAAAAGCATAGCGCTTACCAGTAAAGATAAGATTTTTTTCATAAAGATACCTCCACTTATTTTGTAATTTCTAAAGATTGCCTTTTTTATATACATTCGGCGTAACGCCGTAGTACTCCTTAAACTGCTTGATAAAATAGGTATAATCAGAATACCCAAGCTTATCCGCCACATCTCCGACATGGTTAAACGGAATATCCAAAAGCTCTGCCGCATATTTCATTTTCAGCTCTAAAATTTTGTCGCTGATATAAACTCCGGTGTTCGCTTTATAAATCTGTCCCAGGTAGGCGCTGGCATAGTTGAGATGGTCTGCAATATCGCCAAGCTTGATTCTCTCCCCGATATGCTCTTTGATATATTCATTCACCTTGCGGACAATGTCCGCGTTCTGCTCGCCGTCCACCTTTTGGGGCTGTTCTTCGCCGCTGTCCGAATCGAGAGACTCCCTGATCTTGACTAAAATATCCTCAATCTCACCCACCGAAAACGGCTTTAGGATATATCCGTCCGCTTTCAGGTTGATGGCGCGGATTGCGTCGTTCAGATTATCCGAGCTTGTGATAAACACGATTTTGGTATGCGGTCCCTTTTTCCGGATTTCGCCTGCCAATGCCATTCCATTCATTGCCGGCATCATAATGTCTAAAATCACAAGATCCATTCTCTGTTTGCTGTATGCCTCCAGTCCCAGCTTACCGTTTGAAGCAGTGGCGGCAACCTGCATATTAAATTTTTCCCAGTGCACGTTTTTCACTAATAAATCCAGCGCTGCGCCGTCATCATCGCAAATTAAAACCTTATACATCTGCTTCCTCCTGCTCGAACTCGTTAATCTCCGGGATCACAATTGATATTTCTGTGCCGTATCCCTCCTCGCAGCTGGCAAATACACCATACTGCGCATCCGGGTATTTTAACCGGATTCTTTCGCGGATACTGTAAAGACCGTAGCCGTGGCTGCCGCGAATTTTAAAGAGATTTTCCATCTGCTCCCGGCTCATGCCGATTCCGTTGTCCCGGATTTTGATAGTGAGATTTCCCTGCTCCGCTTTTGCCGAAATACAGAGCGTGATTTTCCCGTTTACCATTGCATGGTTGACCGCATTCTCTACAATCGGCTGCAAGAGAAAGGACGGAATGATACACCGCTCGGTTTTTGCATCCACTTCATAATGACAAGTAACCGCGCCCGGCTTCATCAGTCCGATAATGTCTAAATAAGCCAGAATTGCGTTCATTTCCTCCATCAATTTTACGCTGTCCTTATTCCGTGCTAAATTTTTCCGGTAGAAATTCGCCGTCTGCTGTGCCGCCAGTACAATTTTTTCGTACTCTTTTCCCTCGGCAAGCTGCACAATCAGATTGAAGATGTTGCTCAAAAAGTGCGGATTGATCTTTGCACGGAGCATTTGATACTCAATATTCTGCTTTTGCAGCATATTTTCATACACATCATCAATTAAATGCTGCACTTCTTTTGCCAGGTTATTCAGCGCATCGGCAATTTCCGCAAATTCGTCATTTTTGGAAACCTTGATTTCATAATCGTATTCTCCGCGCTGAAATCTTCCGATTCCGATTAAAATACTGTTCATACTGGAATATAGCTTTTCGCTGATCAAGCGTCCTAACAAAACATTCACTAAAAATGTTCCAAGGCTTAAAAGCAGGATCACCAAAAAAATCTGGCTCTGCCCCTCTGAAATATTTTCAAGCGGCATATACAGTCTGATTTTCCATCTGTTTTCCAGCTTTGTCTCGGTGCAGTCCTTATCAAATTCGGCGTTGATGCCATCCTTCTCCAAAAACTTTGAGGTAATTATCTGATCTTCACCGGTTCGGATTTCATAATAG
>RQCD01000041.1 GCA_008668455.1 Clostridia bacterium | reverse complement strand
CACTTTCCTTCGGAACAGCCGGCACAGGCGGCTTTGCTGTCCGGAAAAGAGGTATATCGGACTATTCCACATAATTTCAGAATGTGATCACCGTATTTATGCTGTTATTTGGAGTAAATTTCTCGCTTTACTACCTGCTCCTGCTCCGGAAATTCAAGGAATTTATTCATTCGGATGAGTTACGCTTTTATCTGGGGATTGTTCTTTTTGCAACCGTGGGGATCTGGATCAATATTGCACCGCAGTTTCCGGATATCTGGACAGCGCTGAAGCATAGCGCCTTTCAGGTTGCTGCGATTATCACAACAACCGGTTATTCCACAACAGACTTTGACCTATGGCCGAGCTTTTCAAAAACGATCCTCGTGGTTTTGATGTTTGTGGGAGCATGCGCCGGCAGCACCGGCGGCGGTGTTAAGGTTTCCAGAGTTGTGATTCTTTTAAAAAGTATCGTAAAGGAGCTGAAGCTGACGGCACATCCGAGAAGCGCCCACAAAATCACGATGGACAACCGGCTGATTGAGCATGAAACAATTCGTTCCATTAACGTGTTTATCGCAGCTTATGCCGCCATCTTTATTGCCTCCATTCTGATTATCAGTCTGGATAACTTTAATTTTACCGAGAATTTTACCGCAGTTGCCACTGCAATTAATAATATCGGTCCGGGGCTGGACTCATTCGGACCAACAAGAAATTTTTCAGCGCTTTCTGACCTGTCGAAATATGTGATGTCCTTTAACATGTTAGCAGGACGGTTAGAAATTTTTCCGATTCTGATTTTGTTCTCGCCCTACACCTGGAAGAAATAAAAAATTACCTCCTCAGGATTTTCTCCCGCGGAGGTGTTTTTGATTAATCCTTAAAGATAATATCCTCTCTGCCCGGTCCGTTCGAAACGATTTTAATCGGCACACCAATTCTCTTTTCTGCGAACTCAATATAGTTCCGGCAGTTTTGCGGCAAATCCTGATAATTCTTAATACCGCGAATATCCTGTTTCCAGCCCGGAAGCACCTCCAAAACCGGCTTTGCACGGTTTAACTTATCGGTTGTCGGGAAGGTAGTTGTCACTTCCCCGTCAATTTCATAGCCTACGCAAACCGGGATTTCATCTAAGTATCCCAGCACATCCAAAACGGTAAATGCCACCTGGGTTGCACCCTGTACCATACAGCCATAGCGTGTTGCCACACAGTCAAACCATCCCATTCTTCTCGGTCTGCCGGTGGTTGCGCCAAACTCGCCGCCATCCCCTCCGCGCTTTCTGAGTTCGTCTGCTTCCTCTCCGAAAATCTCTGAAACAAACGCGCCTGCACCAACTGCAGAGGAATATGCCTTTACCACTGTGATAATCTCTTTGATTTCATACGGCGGAATGCAAGCGCCCACTGCGCCATAGCCGGCAACGGTATGCGAGGAGGTTGTGAACGGATAGATGCCGAAGTCCGGATCCTTTAAAGAACCCAGCTGACCCTCCAGCAAAACATTCTTGCCCTCTTTGATCGCATTATGCATAAATTCCACACTGTTTACCACATAAGGCGCAATCATTTTCTTATATTCCATCAGTGTATCAAACAATTCATCTGCATCAATCTGCGGTTTATGATAGATATGCTCTAAGATCAGATTTTTGACCTCCAGTGTGTTTCTGATCTTTTCTCTTAATTCCCGCTCATCCCGGAAAAGCTCCCAAACCTGGAAACCGATCTTCGCATACTTATCCGAATAAAACGGCGCAATGCCGGACTTGGTAGAACCGAACCTCCGGTCGGAAAGACGCTCCTCCTCATACTGATCAAACAAAACATGATACGGCATCAAAACCTGCGCACGCTCGGAAATCAGAAGATTCGGGCGCGGTACTCCCCGGCTTACAATCTCCTCCAGCTCCCGGAAAAGCTCCGGAATATCCAAAGCAACACCGTTTCCGATCATATTCACTACATTTTTATTAAACGAACCGGACGGCAGCAGGTGCAATGCAAACTTTCCATATTCATTCACAATGGTATGACCTGCATTTGCTCCGCCCTGAAAGCGGATGACAATATCGGAATCTGCCGCCAGCATATCCGTAATTTTACCTTTTCCCTCGTCGCCCCAATTTGCACCGACAATCGCCTTTACCATAAGAGTGCACACTCCTTCTTATACATTAATTTCAACCGAAACACCTAAAAGCGTCTGGTATTTTTCTAAAATCGGAGAAACGTCATTTTTCAAAAATTCCTCCGTCTGTTCGCTTGCTCTGCCCACAAAATTCTCCGGCTGCATAATCTCCATAATTTCATTCTTGGAAAGTCCGAAAGCAGGGTCGTTTGCAATCAGATCCGGAAGATTATTTTCCAGTCCCTCCTGCTTTACGCGCTTTCCGGCCTCCATGGAATAAATTCTGATTTTCTCATGCAGCTCTTGCCGGTCTCCGCCGCGTTTCACCGCATCCATCATAATATTCTCAGTTGCCATAAACGGAATCTCCCGCATAAACTGCTGACGGATTACTTTCGGATAAACCACCAATCCGTCCACCACGTTGATATACAGATTCAAAATCGCATCCACCGCTAAAAATGCCTCCGGAATACTGATTCTCTTGTTTGCAGAATCATCCAGCGTCCGTTCAAACCACTGGGTTGCGGCGGTAATTGCCGGATTTAATGCGTCTACAATTACATACCGGGCAAGCGAACCGATCCTCTCAGACCGCATCGGATTTCTCTTGTATGCCATGGCAGAAGATCCGATCTGTGATTTTTCAAACGGTTCTTCAATCTGCTTTAAATGCTGCAAAAGCCGGATGTCATTTGAAAATTTATAAGCGCTCTGTGCGATACCGCTTAAAACATTTAAAACCTGTGAATCAACCTTGCGCGGATAGGTTTGTCCGCTGACCGAAAAGCATGCGGAATATCCCATCTTTTCTGCAATCTTCTGATCCAGCTTCCGGCATTTTTCATGCTTGCCGTCAAACAGCTCCAAAAAGCTTGCCTGCGTACCGGTTGTTCCCTTGCAGCCTAAAAGCTTTGCCTTTGACAGCTGATGCTCCACATCCTCTAAATCCAGCAAAAGATCCTGAAGCCAGAGTGTGGCACGCTTTCCGACCGTTGTCGGCTGTGCTGGCTGAAAATGCGTGAAGGCAAGCGTCGGGAGCGATTGATATTTCCGGCAAAACTTTGAAAGCTCTGAAATGGTGCAGACTAATTTCTGCCGTACCAACTCCAGCGCCTCCTTCATAATAATCAGATCGGTATTATCACCGACATAGCAGCTGGTTGCTCCTAAATGAATGATCGGCTTTGCGTTCGGGCATTGCACACCATAGGCATACACATGGCTCATAACATCGTGCCGAACCTCTTTTTCCCGTGCTCTTGCCACATCATAGTTAATATCGTTCACATGCGCGCGAAGCTCTGAAATCTGCTCGTCTGTGATTGGAAGTCCTAATTCCTTTTCGCTCTCTGCAAGCGCAATCCAGAGCTTTCGCCAGGTAGTAAATTTTTTATCCGGCGAAAATAAGTACTGCATCTCCGGGGATGCATAGCGCGTATTTAACGGGCTTTCATAGACATTTGTTCCCATACTGTTCCTTTCTTATTTCAGACCGATTCTCTTGAATACTTCCTCGTATGCTTCCTCAACATTTCCGAGATCCCTGCGGAAACGATCCTTATCAAGCTTTTCGTGGGTATCGGCATCCCAAAGACGGCAGGTATCCGGAGAAATTTCATCCGCTAAGATAATCTGTCCGTCCGGTGTGCGGCCAAATTCAATTTTAAAATCTACCAATTCAATATTGATGCCTGCAAAATATGCCTTTAAAACCTCATTCACGCGGAAGGTCAGATCGGCAATTGTATCTAAATCCTCACGGGTTGCAATTCCCAACGCCATTGCATGATAATCGTTAATCAGCGGATCGCCCAGCGCGTCATCCTTATAGCAGTATTCCAGAATGGTGGTTTTTAACGGAGAACCCTCCTCCACACCAAGACGCTTTGAAAAGCTGCCGGCTGCAATATTCCGGACAATGACCTCTAAAGGAATAATTTTTACCTTTTTTACTACCGTTTCACGGTCGGAAATTTCCTCCACAAAATGAGTCGGTATCCCATGTTTTTCCATAATCTGCATTAAGTAATTCGACATTTTATTATTGACAATGCCTTTTCCGGAGATCTGACCCTTTTTCAGACCGTTAAATGCCGTGGCATCATCCTTATAGTCCACGATGTACAGATTTTCGTCCTCGGTCGTATACACCTTTTTTGCTTTTCCCTCGTAAAGCAGTTCTTTCTTGTTCATAGAGAACCTCCTCATCCGTATTTCAAAAAATTTGTGAAACCCTCACAATCTTTATTATATTATAAATAAGAAAGAAAATCAATACGCATTTCCACCCTTTTTTTAGAAAAAGTATAAGAAAAAATATCTTGTTTATACTATAAATATACAAAGACCCAAAAAAGCAGGAAAAAGTCTGAATCAAATCGCCCATAGCACAGCTTTGCAGCGATTTTCTTTCAGACCTCGGTTTTGTGCCTTACGGCACTGAAAGGAATGGTTATAAAATGAACCTTTTGCAGATTCTTTATCAGAATGCCTATACCGGCGCAGAAACGCTCCGGCTTTTACTTGCGGAATCAGATGACCGGCTTTTTTGCCGCGCACTCTCGGGTCAGTTTTTGGAATATCAGTCTGCCTCCGATGCTGCCGCGGAGCTTTTGTGCGAAGCAGCTCTGCTCCCGGAGCAGCCGCGCCGTTTCCGCTATGAACTGTTGTCCCGGCTGATTGCGCCATCTCACCGGACCACCTCCTCTCTCGCCCGGCTTTTAACTCAAGGCTGCACTGATGGAATTTCTGAAATCCGGCATGGCCTGAATCTCACCCCCAACCCGGATCGCCGGGTTCTGCGTTTAGCAGAGCAGCTCATTTTTTTAGAGGAAAGTACCATCTATCTGATGTATCAATATATGTAATCTGTTTACATAATCATATTTACGAAATGGTTACAAAAACATTACTATCCACACTATCCACCGAGTTATCCACATAATTTGATGGATAACCTGCATTTTTTAACGGTTTTAATCAAAAACGTGGATAAGATTTTTAAAGTTATCCACACCATTTTAGTTTACATAATCTTATTTTGCAACAAAAACAGAAAACATCTTGAATATT
>RQCD01000086.1 GCA_008668455.1 Clostridia bacterium | reverse complement strand
TCTGATCTGTAATGTCCTTTTCGCCTGATGTCTGATAATTTTTACACAGCCGGAATGTTCCCGGAAGATATTCTGCCCGGTTGACCTCTAAATTTTTCAAAATCCGCACAGCTGAGAGGGTCAGTGTGCTTGCACCATTGCTTTCAGCCTCCAGCATCAGCTGGTTCACATCACTCATTCCCATCCATCCGGCATTCTCCGCAAGCGGAATGGAATAAGTTCTCTTTTCTGTTCCTGCCGGAATCTCCAAATCAATTTTGTGATCTGCGCTAAAACCGGTATGATTGGAATTTGCGCTATAATAAAGAGTAAGCTTTGTGTCTTGTTCTGCGCATGCGTCAAATTCAATTGCACTTACCTGTTCCGGATTCATCGGCAGCACAGCAGAATAAATTCTTCCGGCTCTTTTTTGGTTTGCTCCGTTTTTAATCTGCAAGCCATCCTCCGTTACCGTTACCGATTCTGCATATAGCTTTCTTCCGTTATAGAAATCCTCCATCCCCTGTCCGGAAAACGAAAAATAATATGGCTCCTCCGAACAGCTTGTTGTATAAGACAGAAAAACCGTTCCCCCCGCCTCCACGCGATAATTTGTTCCGGCAGCTTGGTTTATTGTCTGAATCGTCAGACTCTTTCCGGCGATTTCAATATTTGAAATAATCTCCTTGGCTCCGTTGATTGTAACATCCTCTGCCCGGAAATCCACATTTTCTGAAAATGTCACCTGAATTGTCTGATTTTTTTCTACTCCTGTTTCGCCGGCTCGCGGAACACTGTCTGCCACAGAGAAATCCGCAGCAAAGGCTTTGCTGCCCACTGCCAGCATGGAGCAAAAAGCAAAAAGTAAAAATTTTTTCTTCATGTCTTTTTCCTTTCTTTGTTTGATCTGATTTGATTGTAGCAAAAAAAAATGTTCTTTTCAATGTCGCAGATTTAGTTTTATGTCATAGTTTTATGTTTATATTTTGGAAAGTGCGTTTTTTGGTTGACTTTTTAGAAAGGAATGTGCTACAATAGTTGTAACAAGGCAGAAAGGCGGCGAAAAAATGTATACGGCACTTTTGGTGGATGACGAGCCATGGACACTGCAATCCCTGGCAATGCTGTTTCCATGGAAAACTTATAATTTTGAATTACTGGATGCTGTATCCGACAGCGATACAGCTATGGAACTGCTCATAAAAAAGCTTCCTGACATTGTATTTACCGATGTAAACATGCCGGGTATGAGCGGACTGGAATTGATGAGTCAGGCTCAAAAGCGTAATTTAGAAACAAAATTTGTAATTATCAGCGCACACAGCGATTTTCGTTATGCACAGGAAGCGATCCGAAACGGCGCTTTGGACTATCTTTTAAAGCCAATTACAGAAGACGACGCAATAAATGTTTTGATAAAATTGCAAAAACACCTGGATGAAAAATATGCAGTCTCGCTACATACTCCCACAGCCCATGTGAGCATTTCCAATCCTTCTTTTGTGCAGATGCTTTCTTATATTGATGCAAATTATATGGAGAAATTGTCGCTTCATACAGTCTCTGAGCTGTTTGGGTTAAGTGACTCCTATTGCTGTCAGCTATTCCAAAAATATTTTAATTGCAGTTTTTTTGAATATATTATTAACCTGAAAATGAATCAGGCAGCAAAGCTTCTCCTGGAAGGAAAAAGCACCCAGGAAATTGCAGGCTTTTTAAACTACGATTATTCGCATTTTAACAAAAGCTTTAAGAAATATTTTGGGGTAACTCCTTATGAATATTAGAAGGGACGACGGAAATGAAACAGAAAAAAAGTCTGAAACATACATTTTTTTCTTTCTTTATTGTATCAATTATCATTCTTGTAATCATACAGATTATTTCGCTGAAATCTGTTTTTTCGCAGTTAGAAACAGAACGCAGGCTAAAGGTGAGCGTTTATTTAAGCTCCACTTCAAATGTGTTTCAAAAAAATATGGAGACAATTTCTTCCCTGCAAAAAATCATCTCCCACACGCCGGCGGCAACAAGTTATCTCATAGATCAGTCAGAACAAAGACGGGTTGAATGCCGTCAGGAGCTGCTGCGCCTGCAAGCTTTAACTTCTCCGAATTACGGAATTATTTTGTTTGGAACAAATCACAATATTCTGTTTTCCTCACCAGATCTCCCGGAACCGCTCATCCGCAAAATTTCCGAAGCAAATACCGTTGCTAAGGATCAATTTCAAATCTATCATGAAGAAGACTCTATCTTTCGGGATATTTTTCTATATTCTTACGCCGAGCTTTCCATACCAAACACCTCCTATGTCGGCATGAACCATTTAGGAGCTGTTGCGGTAACTGCCAGAATCAACATAACCGAATTATCCTACTCACTCTCCTATGATGAAAACTTTGAATTGATCCTGGAAAAAAACAAAAACAAACAGGAAATTGCTATGATCCGACACAGAGGAACAAATCAGCATGAGTCTACCATGACCATCGATGTTCCGCATACCTCCTGGCAGCTTTCCGGCAGCTATTTTTTAAATTATATGCAATCTTCCACCCTAAAGCTTGCATCGCCGTTTATTCTGATTGAACCGCTGATTCTTTTGATTATGATTTTATTCATGAATGCATTCTACAAGCAATATATTAATCAACCGGTGAATCAAATTACATCCTTTCTGAATAACTATGTCATTCTGAATAAAAACACAAAAATTGACCAACAAAACACCCTGGAATTTGATACGATTGTGAATCATATCAATCATATGATTCGCAAAAATGAACAGCTTTCACGCGAGATCTTAAAAAATCAGCAAAATTTGTACGAACGGGAATTAGAGGATAAAAAAGCGCTTTTCTATACGTTACAGCTGCAAATCAATCCGCATTTTCTTTATAACACACTGGATTGTATTAGAAGCATTGCCCATATAAAGGGCATTCCAGAAATTATGGATATTTCGATTGCATTATCGCATATTACACGCTATTCCTTAAATAGTCATGCAATCGTCACCCTGGAGCAGGAGCTTTCTATGTTACAGGAATATATCACAATTCTATCAATCCGCCAGCCACAGCGTTACATGGTAGAAGTTGATGTAGACAAAAATCTTTATCAATATGAAATCATTAAAATGATTCTTCAGCCTGTTGTTGAAAATTCAATTAAGCATAATTCAAAGCTACGGAATCCACTCCACATCTCTATCACAGGCAGACAGGAGGAAAATAAACTTTGTATTGATATTCAGGATGATGGAATTGGAATTGCACCGGATCAATTGACGCTGATTCAGCAAAACTTAGAAAACAATTTGTCATTGTCCGATAATCATATCGGACTGAATAATATTAACTACCGTCTGAAGCTTCACTATGGCAAGTCCTACGGGATTACCGTTGATTCCAAGCAATTTCAATTGACTACAATCCATATTGAACTGCCTGCAAAATTTTATGAGTCAGCAGGTGAACAATGAATCACATAAAAAGGTATTTCAGCTCATTTTGAAAAAAGGGGATATCAAAAAAGGCACAGACGGTTCAAGGGCAAAAATGTCTTGAAAATAGATTATTTTGGTTGAAATCCGCATTTTTTGCGGATTTCCTATGATGATTGCCCTTAAACTGTATTCCAAACGCGCCGCTCGGAGTATGCCAGTACGCCGTCGGGCGCGTTTGGAGCGTTCTGCACTCTTTTTTACATCCCTATCATAAATGCTTATTGAATTTCCTCAAACAATACCACGTCAAGAGGATTGACGTACAGCTCCACCTTTCCATCCTTCGGAGTATGGGAGCTGACGGTTTTTCCGTCTGCCGACCGAATTTGAATTTTTCGGTCTGTACAAATTTCCGCTTTTACGCTACAAGCATTATAATTGATCAGAAACTGTCCGACACTGCCGTCTGACGCTTTCCATCTGCTGGTGAAAAGCATATCCGGTTCATATAGGAATCCGCACTTCAGCATAATTGAAGCATGCTTCTTCGTTATAATCTTTAGCGGTTTTTGCATTTGACCGCAATTTAAATACTGCTTTCCATAGCCTCTCCTATACGCGTTTGCTGCTTTGATAAACTGAGTAATATTCTCCTGATCCGGCATGGAATCGAAATCAGATAACCCCCAATTCCATACAATCTTTCCATCCTCGTTAATCACAAGCGTAAACATATCTCCGGCAGAATAAGCATATGCAATTCTCATCAGCAGATTATCCGGGTATTTTTCGTTGTCAAACGCATACTGGCTGCAAACCTGGTTTCCCATAAAGTTATTGACATACTGATGGAAAACATATGCATATACCGGAACGGGATAGCCGCCAAAGCGATAGGTGATATTAAACCGGTTATCGCTGAAAAGCAGATACGGAATATAGGTTTCCGCTGCGGCTGATTCGCAGCCAAGCAACACCCTTTTCCCGTCTGCATGCGTATATTTTTTGAGTCTTTCCAGGAAATCCACCATATGCTCCGACACCCATTTTCCCGGCACAGGAGGATGTCCGTGTTTTCTGCTGTAGCAAAAATACGGCGTTCCTCCGTGGTTTTGATCCAGTACCTGAATATAGTCAATCCCAGCCTCAGTCATATGCTTTACCTCATCCGAAATTACATTTTTTGTAAACTCCTGCGAAATACACATATCATATCCGCTTCTCTGAGCTCTGCAAATATGGCTGTACTCCAATTCTCCTGTCGGCGACACGCACATGTACTGCTCCAAATGCTCTTTCTGAAACTGCTCCTTTGTCTGGTACTCTTTTACAACATTGCTTTGCTCTGTCCAGGAAATTCCGCTGCAATAAACGCCTAATAAATTCCCTTTTTTATGCAGCCGGTCTCTAAACTGCTCTAACGCGTCTGCTCCGCCGTAAGGAGGCCAGACATAAGGAGGCGCCCAGGGTGCGCTCCCCTCCCAGTGCATAAGCAGCGCCATCACCCTGCTGTCCGTTTCTTCTGCGTACCGCTCAATATGCGGAAGCGCTTTGATATAAGGAAATAGCTTGTTGGGGTGCATGATATCCATATCATGCCTGCCGCGAACCGGATAGGTCACCACCACCGGCGAATCCTTGTACCATTCCGGCAGATTCGGATTTTCTTCAATCGGAATAAACGCTTTATTTTTATGCTCGTCAAACCAGCGGCGGTAAATTTCAGCCGCGTCGTGCCAGTCTCCCAAAAATGCCTGCATTACAAAACCGTAATCCATTTGATAAGCTTCGCCAAAACTGCAGCCGCAGAAATGCCGGAACTGCAATTTGATTCCGCTGCCCTCGGAATGAAAATCAATCCCCTTTAAATATCCTTGCGCATCATGTGTTCCCAAATACAGACCGCCGGCAGAATTATAATATGCCATAAATTGCAGCTCAACCACCGCCGGATACATGCCCATCAAGCCTTCGCTCGGATAGGCCGGCTCTTTATATGCAAATTCGTCCAGACTCTCTCTTAACTGTATATCCTCAACAATGATTCCCTCGTTGTATCCCCAAAGGATCTGGCTTTCTCCTCCGGACGATTTTAAATCGTTGCAAACGGCAATCTGCGGAAAATCAATCCATTCCATGCAGTATAGCTCCGGGCAATTGTGAACTTCAATCCGCCATGTGATTTTTTCTGCTCCCATTTCAAGATGTACAACCGCCTCAAGCTGATATGGTGCAAACCCGCGATAGACCAGCGTGTACTTATTTCCACTTTCTTCCTTTGAAGCAAGCTTTCCGTCATAGGTATTGATTCTATGTATCTGTCCCTTTTCATCTCTCATCTGAATCTGAAAAAGCGGCAGCAGAGTATCTTTTATACATTCTTTCTGATACATTTTCAAATATGAAATATGTCCCTTTTCCTCATCCAAATCTATTGAATATGTGTTTGTAGTATATTGTATCATGACTCCTATTTTAATCCTTCCTCTTAGTCTTGATCTTTACCCGGTAAAGCTCGGCTTCGTAAGCTCTCCAGTAGTCCGAAAAACCATATGAGAGATCAATCATAATAAAGCGTATGTCCTCATCCTTTTTTTGAAATGTCCCGCATGCTGTTCCGTTCTCCGACACCTGCCACCTAAGCTCTATTGATGCATAGTTCTCATCATCGCAGGACGCATACACATGATACACCTTCAAATCCCTTGTTTTTGCGTCAATTTGCAGCTGTTCCAGGCAAAAATCCTCCGGAATATGATACACAATTTTCGCAGGGCCAAACGTGCCGTTCCCCCAGAACCATTTCGGAATCACATAGTTTTTCTGTCCCTTTTTTATATCACAAAACTCTGCCCGGTACACCTTGTCAAAGTCGTAAAATTCGTCTGTGATTGTGCAGTATTCGTTTTTCTGCTTTTTCGTCTCATAGGTGAAATAATCCCGTTTCACCGTTCCGTCGTTTAAGGTGATTTCCAGAATATAATCCGGAGAGGTTGTTCCGTCGTAGGCTGCGTCCATCGGAAATGTAAATTCATAATCCCGGAGAACGCATTTTGTATCGGAATAACACAGCTCTTTTTTTCCAAAATTACTGTACAGTTCCGCTTTGACCGTTCCATGTCCTGTAAAGGAATCCTCACCGCGGACGGTTAAAATACCGTTTTCATCAATGGTAAAATTGTTGTTTCTGATCTTCGGAGGCTTGGAT
>RQCD01000064.1 GCA_008668455.1 Clostridia bacterium | reverse complement strand
TTTCGCCGGCTGCTGCAGAAAAGGAAATGGCTGAAAGCGAAGCCTCCGAAGCGCCCTGATAGCGGAAGAACACATGCTGAAACTGTACCGAGCCGTCGGAGCGGATGTCTGATTTTCGCGAGAAATCCTCCGAGGTTTCTGTTTCTAACACCGCCTCAATCCGGTTTCCGCAGGCTGCCGCTTTGGGCAGCGTGATGATCATGGGTGCCATTTTAATCAGGGCCACCAACAGCTGCGACATGTAGTTGTAAAGTGCAACCACCGCGCCCTGGGTTAAAAGTCCCTGCGAAACGCTTAATGCGCCGCGGTAAATCAGAATCACAACCGCAAGATTGATCAGAACATAGGTTAAGGGATTCATCAGCGCGGAAATCCGTCCGGTGTGCAGCTGCATTGCCGTTAAGCTTTGGTTTTCCTCTAAGAATTTTTCCGTTTCCTCATCTTCCTTGCAGAATGCACGCAAAACGCGGACGCCGGTTAAATTCTCGCGTACGCGCCGAAGTACAATGTCAAGCTTTGCCTGTACTTTTTTATAAAGGGGAATGCTTACCAGCATAATGGAAAAGACAACCACCGAAAGGATCGGAATTGCCGCGGTAAAGATCAGTGCGGAGCGCACGTCAATCGTGAATGCCATAATCATTGCCCCGAACACCACAAACGGAGAGCGTAAAAGCAGCCGGAGTGTGATATTTACACCGGTCTGAACCTGGTTGATGTCGCTGGTCATCCGGGTGATCAGCGTGGAGGGGGTGAGCGTGTCAAGCTCTGTATAGGAAAAGGTCTGCACATGCGCATAAAGCGCACGCCGGATTTTCTTTGCAAAGCCGACAGACGCTTTTGCGGCAAAGTATTGTGCAATGATGGAAAACGTCAGTCCGATCAATGCCAAAAGCGCCAAAAGTCCTACCGATTTTGCAATATATGCCCGATCCTGATTTGCAATTCCGACATCAATCAGCTTTACAATCACCAGCGGAACAAATAACTCGAATAATGCCTCTAAAAGCTTAAAAAGCGGTCCTAATACGCTTTCTGTTTTATAGTCCTTTAAGTATTTTAAAAGTTTTATCATATGGTTTCCTTTCTGATCTAATCAAAAGAAAATTCAGTCCGTCCGTTGGTAAGCTTCAGCTTTGCCGCAAAGGATCTGCCGCTTTTGGGGGAAACAAAGCCTTCAATTTTATAGCTTTCCCCGGAGGAAAGCAGCTTTTCCATGTTTTTTTTGGAAATTACGCGTCCGCAGATCATGCGGCTGACGGAAAATTTACAGCCGTCGCGGTAGCCGGAGCAGCCGTAGCCGAAGCTTGTCCGGAGTACCGGTTTCTGACAGACGGGGCAAAGTCCCACCTGATCCCCCATAAAACCGTCGTCTGTATCGGTTTCCGGCGGTGCGTCCACTGTCTGAAACACCTCGCCGATTTCGCGCTCTGCTAAGGAAACGCTTTCCCGGACGGTCATTGTCCCGCGGAATACCGATTTTAATGCTTTGCCCAATTCCGAGGTTTTATATTTATCCATGCTGATCTTCATGCGCGAAAGCGCCTCAATCAGCTCCTCGCCGGCAGGGAGAATGGTGTAGACATCCTTTTTCAGCTGAATGTAGCTGCTTTTTCGGGCATTGTCGATAATGCCGGTTCGGGTTGCCTCTGTACCCAATTCCAATCCCTCAAAAATTGCGCGGTATTCTTCCTCGTCTCCCTCGCTTTCTGCGCTTTGCCTGTCCTCGCGGAACGGATTTTTCAGATAGTTGTTTAGGGTTTCAATGGTATAGTGCCGGGGCGGTGTCGTTTGCTTTTCTGCCGGAGCAAATGCCGTATTGATCCGATCGCCCTTTTCGAGCTTGGGGAGAATTTTGTTTTTGCGGTTTGCGTCATCGTATTTTGTCCACCCTGTCTGCAGAATGACAGCGCCTTTTAGCGAAAACTGCTCCAGATCGCCCACATCAATGGTGATTTCAGTTCGCTCAATCAGGCATTCCTCTGCACAGAACACCGCCGCAAACCGGCGCATAATCGTGCTGTATACCTTAAATTCCTCCTCGGAAAGTGCGTTCTTATCCGGAATTTTATAGGTCGGAGTGAGCGCCGAATGGGATTCGATTTTGCTGTCGTCAAAAATGGATTTGTGAAACCGGAATGCCACGTTATACCCTAATTTTGCCACGGCAGCAATCACCTTTTTCACCTTGGCCTGCTCGGCGGTTGCCAAATATTCCGAATTGGTTCTCGGATAGGTCACATAGCCTTTTTCATAAAGTCCCTGTACAATTTTCAGACTGTCTGCCATCGACATTTTATATTTCCTTCCCAGGACATTTTGCAGCTTGGTGAGCGAATAGAGCTTGCCGGGGGCAAGCTTATCCTTTTTCTTTTTCTTCGCCGTCACGATTGCGTCCGCTTCGTTATAGCGTTTGCAAAGCTCCTCTGCCTTATGCAGCTCCTCCCTGGAAAATTTCTGTTTGCTTGTAAGCTCAATCATTTCGCCATTTGTCTCCGCCTTGCTGACGATTGCAAAGTAAGGCTCGGGAACAAAATTCCGGATTGCCATGTCCCGGTCGTAAATTGCTTTTACAATCGGAACAATCACGCGCCCCACGCGCAGCAGAGAGCCGTGACGAAGGGTAGCATAACGCGTCAGATTCACGCCGTAGAGCCAGTCAATATAGGTACGCGCAAATCCCTCGTTTGCTAAATTTTCATATTCCGATTCATCCTTCATTTCGGAAAGCGCCGCCCGGATGGTTTCAGGGGTCTGGTCGGGAAGCCAAAGCCGGCAAAACGGCTTTTTCGTCTTTAATGCCTTTTCCACACAGATCCGGACAATAATCTCACCCTCGCGGTCTGCGTCTCCGGCATTCACAATCATTTCCGTATCCTCCCGGTTCACCAGTTCAGATATTAAGGAAAACTGACGGCGTACTCCCGGATCAACCCTGTGATCCGCGCCTTTTTTTAATTCAAACTGAAAGACCTCCGGAAAGCAGGGGAGATTTTCCATCGACCAGTATTTTTTTGTGCTGGGGCGATAGGCTTCAATATCGGCTAAGGAAAATAAATGCCCAAACACCCAGGTCACAATATAGTCTCCGCCCTCAAAATATCCGTCCCGGCGCGAAAGTCTGCCGATGCTTTCTGCAATATTCCGCGCAAGGCTGGGTTTTTCTGCAATGATAACCTTGATATCTGCTCCCTCCATTCATTGTGGAATAATCTATAAAACACAAAAACGCCTTATCCGCGGGGTATAAGTCTTTTTTGCAGTTGTTTTTTGTCAGATGCGGACTGTCCAGCCGAATTCGTCCTTGATTTTTCCGGTCTGAATCCCGGTTAAGGTATCATAGAGCATTTGCGAGATTTCGCCGATGCCGCCGTCTGCAACTTTAATTTTTCTGCCGTTCCACTCAAAAGAGCCGATCGGAGAGATGACAGCAGCCGTACCTGTTCCAAAGGATTCCCTGAGTGTTCCGTTATCGTGTGCGTCGAAAAGCTCCTGTACAGAAATTCTGCGCTCGGAAACCTTGTAGCCCTTATGCCGTAAAAGCTCAATCACCGACATTCTGGTGACGCCAGAGAGAATGCTGCCGGATAATTCCGGTGTTACCACCTCGTCTCCGATGACAAAGAACACGTTCATCGTGCCGACTTCTTCAATATATTTCCGCTCCACGCCGTCCAGCCAGAGAACCTGCGTATAGCCGATTTTTTCTGCCTCATCCTGAGCCTTTAAGGAAGCCGCATAATTTCCGCCGGTTTTGGTGAAGCCCATGCCGCCCTTCACAGCGCGGACATACTTCTGCTCCACATAAATATCCACAGGATTCAGACCGTTCGGATAATATGCGCCGACCGGAGACAAAATCACGATAAAGAGCAGATGCTTTGCTGCGTGCACGCCTACATGTGCGTCCACAGCGATAATAAACGGACGGATGTACAGGGATGTGCCGGGCGCAGTCGGGATCCAGTCTGCGTCCACGGCAACTAATTTCTTGATTGCTTCTGTGCAGAATTCCTCATCAATCAAAGGAATACAAAGACGTTCGTTCGACACGTTCAGACGCGCCATATTCCGATCCGGGCGAAAGAGCTGAACCTGTCCGTCCTCAGTTTTATATGCCTTCATGCCCTCGAATACCTCCTGACCGTAGTGCAGGCACATAGCCGCAGGGTCTAAGGGGATGGGAGCATAGGGGACGATTCTGGCATTGTGCCAGCCCTCTCCGGCATCATAGTTCATGATAAACATATGATCTGTATAGAATTGTCCGAAACCAAGCTTGGACTGATCCATTGGCTTCTGCTTCGGAGCGGTTGTTTTCGTTACTGAAATTTCCATAATAAATCCTCCTCGTTTTTTTCTTATATTATACAACAATTTTTCCGAATTGTAAAGTATTAGATTTTGAGAAAGCAAAAAACGTAAAATTTTTGGAAAAATTGACCCTTTTCTGTTTTTTTTAAAGATTTTTTATAAAAGATCTGCTGCTTTCGATAGGAATTAGTTGACAAAATTCCTGGATTGCGTTAAAATAATAGTATATATGCTCATTACCAATGAACAGAAGCTTGCTTTTTTCACATCCGGGAAAAGCAAAAAAAAACAGGCTTAAAAAGCTATAAGAAAAATACAGACGCATAACAGCTTAAAGCTGACGCAGCGTCCGAGGATAAAAAGGAGGCGTTTTGATTGATTCTGACCGGCGCAGAAATGGCAGTAAGGACATTAGAGGAAAATGGAGTATCCGTAATATTTGGTTATCCGGGAGCGGCAAACTGTCCGCTTATCGACCGGCTCGCTTCCTCAAATATCCGGCATATTCTTGTCCGGAATGAGCAGGGGGCGGTGCATATGGCATCCGGCTATTCCAGGGTTTTGGGAGAGGTTGGTGTCTGCACAGCAACCTCCGGTCCGGGGGCAACCAATCTGATTACGGGAATTGCTACGGCATATATGGATTCTGTTCCGATTGTTGCGCTGACAGGACAGGTAGCATCCGGCATGGTTGGATCGGATGCGTTTCAGGAGGTTGATATCACAGGTGCGACAATGCCGTTTACCAAGCATAATTACTTAATTAAGGACGGACGCGATATTCCGCGGATTATCCGCGAGGCGTTCTATATTGCGAAAACCGGCAGGCCGGGACCTGTCCTGATTGATATGCCGATGGATATTTTGGAGCAAAAATTTAACTATCCGGAAAAGAAGGAGCCTATGAAGATCCGCGGATACCGGTTTGTGGAGAGAACAAACGAGGCGCAGATCAAAAAGGCTGCGAGTACTATTTCCGCAGCAAAAAGACCGGTGATCTTAGCAGGCGGGGGCATTGTTATCTCAAAGGCATGCAAGGAGTTTCAGAAATTTGCGGAAAGACTCCGGATTCCGGTGGTTTCCACCATGACAGGACTGGGGGTTCTTCCGTGTGATCATCCGCTTTACTATGGCATGATCGGCTCGCACGGAAAAAAACAGGCAAACCAGCTGTTATCCCGTGCCGATCTTGTGGTGGTATTAGGCGCACGCCTGGGTGACCGTTCCATTGCCAACACCAAGGGTCTGGAGCGGCGCGCAAAGCTGATTCATGTGGATATTGATCCGGCAGAAATCGGGAAAAATCTGAAAGCGGATGTTCCGGTGGTCGGTGATTTGAAATATGTACTTTCCAGGCTGATTCCGTTTTTTGCGGATTATGAGCCGCCGCAGGAATGGATTTCTTCTGCGGAGGAGAGACGTCCGGAGAAAACGCTTTATAAACCGGAGGAAAATGGATTTGTCAATCCGGAATACTTTATCCGCCGATTATCAGAAAAAACAAAAGACAAGGCATATATCGCAACGGAGGTCGGACAAAATCAGATCTGGGTTGCTGACAATTATTGCTTTCAGGATCCGCGCCGGTTTATTACCTCGGCTGGCTTCGGAACCATGGGCTACGGACTCCCGGCAGCCATCGGAGCAAAGGCGGCGGGTGCAAAATGCGTGATCACAGTGATGGGCGACGGCAGCTTTCAGATGGATTTCTGCGAGTTGGCAACGATGCAGCAGTGGAAGCTTCCTGTCAAGATGGTGCTGTTTGAAAACCACCGTCTCGGCATGGTGCATGAGCTGCAGTGCTTAAAATACAGATCTAATTATCATGCTGTGGAGCTTAGCGGTGATCCGGATTTCTGCATGCTGGCAAAGGCATACGGTATCCCGGCAGAGGAAATCAAGAAAAATGATGAGGTCAATGCGGCAATCGACAGAATGATAGCGGCAGAGGGCGCGTATCTGGTGGTGGTATCGGTGAACCCGTATGAACCGACCGGCACTGCTCTCAATGACAAAATGCTTTTGGAGGGAGGCAAGGCATAGTGGAAAAATACACATTATCTGTCTTAGTGGAAAACCATGCAGGTGTGCTTTCAAAGGTGGTCGGACTGTTTTCGCGGCGCGGCTTTAACATTCATTCTCTGGCAGTGGGTGTGACGCAGGATGAAACCATCTCCAGAATCACCATAGAGGTGCTGGGCGATGCGGAAACGATTGAACAGATTGCAAAGCAGCTGAATAAGCTTGTGGATGTGATCAAAATTAAAACGCTGCGCAGCGACGAGGTGGTAAAGCGCGGATTGCTGCTGGTAAAAATCAGAACAACTGCAAGAAACCGCAGCGATGTGATTCAGATTGCCGAGGTGTTTCGGGCAAAGATTGTGGATTTGTCGCGTACAACAATTACAGCAGAGCTGACCGGAAACGAATCAAAGCTTGAGGCGTTTTTGCAGATTCTGGAATCATACGGTGTGGAGGAAATCGCGCGTACCGGCATGATTGCCTTAGAGCGCGGAGCAAATACATTAAAGGTATAAAGGAGAGAGTTATTATGGCAAACATTTATTATCAGGAAGATTGTAATTTAGGATTATTAAAGGGTAAAAAGGTAGCAATTATCGGATACGGCAGTCAGGGTCATGCACATGCGCTCAATTTAAAGGACAGCGGTGTGGATGTCATTGTCGGCTTGTACGAGGGCAGTAAGTCAAAGGCAAAGGCAGAGGCTGCCGGTCTTTCAGTTTACAGCGTGAGCGAGGCGGCAAAGCAGGCAGATCTTATTATGATGCTTGTTCCGGACGAGCGGCAGGCAAAAATATATGCAAAGAGCATTGAGCCGAATCTTTGCGAGGGCAAGATTTTAGCCTTTGCACACGGTTTTAACATTCATTTTCAGCAGATTGTTCCGCCGGAAAATGTGGATGTGATCATGATTGCTCCGAAAGGTCCGGGTCACACGGTTCGGAGCGAGTATCTGGCAGGCAAGGGTGTTCCGTGCCTGATTGCAGTACATCAGAATGCAAGCGGCAAGGCGCTTGATCTGGGGCTTGCCTATGCGGCAGGCATCGGCGGCGCAAGAGCGGCAGTTTTGGAAACTACCTTCCGTGCAGAAACCGAAACCGACCTGTTCGGTGAGCAGGCAGTTTTATGCGGCGGAGTCACTGCACTGATGCAGGCAGGCTTTGAAACACTGGTAGAAGCAGGCTATGATCCGAGAAATGCATATTTTGAATGCATTCATGAGATGAAGCTGATTGTAGATCTGATCTATGAGGGCGGCTTCTCCAGAATGAGATATTCTATTTCCGATACCGCAGAATATGGCGACTACGAAATCGGCAAGCGGATCATCACAGAAGAAACCAAGAAAGAGATGAAAAAGGTACTTTCCGAAATTCAGGACGGCACGTTTGCAAAGAGCTGGATTGCAGAAAATGCAGTCAACCGTCCGCACTTTAACGCAACAAGACGCTTAAAGAAAGAGCATCAGTTAGAAAAAGTCGGTGCGGAGATACGGTCTATGTATGCATGGAATCACGAAGAAAAATAAGTCTGAATAAAATCGCCCATAGCACAACTTTTTGCTTGGGGTAGCGCAGCGGCATTTCGGTAGTGAATGACAGTTCAGTGAACTGTCAGAGCCGAAATGGGACCGAGCCGCAGCGAGAAGTACCATTGTACAGAGC
>RQCD01000067.1 GCA_008668455.1 Clostridia bacterium | reverse complement strand
GCATAACCGTTTGAGGTCTTGCCTTTTCTATTTCTATTTTATCACGTTTGTATTTATTTGTCAAGCTATAAAAGATCTTTTTCTTTAATTCTATATTTCATTCCGCAACAGCTTGTCCCAAAATGTATTCGATAAACTGTTCTGCGCTTCGTCCGGAGATGGCGCTATGCTCCATTTCCCAGATTTGTGCACGGCGGAGGAGCTCTTCTTTGGAAAGCGTCACACCGCGCCGGTTGGCAAGGTGCAGAACGATTTCCTTAAATTCTCTGGATAACGGCTTTGGATAATAGATCGAAAGTCCGAACCGCTGAGAAAGGGATATTTTTTCCTGAACGGTGTCGGAATTGTGCCGGTCGTCTGAATCGGATCGGTCACTGTTTGTTTCCCGGATCAGGTGACGGCGGTTTGAGGTGGCATAGATCAGAATATTTTCCGGTCTTTCCTCCAAGCCTCCCTCCATCAGCGCCTTTAAATATTTATAATCCGTTTCAAATTCCTCGAAGGACAGATCGTCCATATAAATCAAGAACCGATAATTCCGGTTTCGGAGTGCTTTTGTCAGCCTTGGCAGTGCGGAAAACTGGTGCTTGTAAAGCTCAATCACGCGCAGTCCGTCGGGTGCGTATCTGTTCAGGAGCGCTTTGACCGACGCAGATTTTCCTGCGCCGCTGTCTCCGTAGAGCAGAACGTTATTTGCAGGCTTTCCGGCAAGAAAGGCTTCGGTATTTTCAATCAACTGCTGCTTTTGCACCTCATACCCCCAAAGATCGGAAAAGGTGATCGGAAGAAGATGACAAACCGGAACAGGTTCTCCTCCGTCAACCGAAAAAGCGCGGTTTGTGCTGAAAATTCCCACGCCCTTTTCGGTGTAAAAATCAGTCACTTTTTGGATAAACTGCCTGATATTTTGGGAGCTTTCCAACTCCCGGGCAAGCTCTGACGCTGCTTTTCCGGTCATAGCCAGCTGATCCTCACGCTTTGGAGCGGCAAAATGCTCCGGCAGCTGCGGCATGCTTGTGAAAAACAGCTCATATATTTTTTCTAAGTCCTGCTCGGCAAACACGTTAAAGCCGGTGTCCGGCTTTTTTCTGCGCTCGCAGGAAAGGCTGTAGGGGTTTTCGTCCTGGATTAACAGCCAGGCAAGAAACGCATGCCACAGATTTCCCGAAAAACAGTATTGCTCTGCGAAAAGCAAAAGTTCCGACAGCGCACCGGAATCCTGCTCCGATAGTCTTGGAATCAGATTGTATTCTGGATTTTTACCGTATAATATGAATTGATTCATACAGCTTCCTCTTTTCTTGTGTCTCTCGGTTTAGATTAGCACAAAACAAACCAAATGTCAATGCTCAGACAAATAATTCCCGGAAAAAACAAAAAAAACTTTACTTTTGAAAAAAAACAAGGTATAATAGAATTGTGAAGATATATTCTGACAGAGAAAGGCAATTAATTTATGATCAATACAATTATTTCAATGTTTTACCGTTTGTTCAGCTCGGTCGGAACAACGGTCTGTATTCTGCTCACCACGCTGGTCGCATTGGTGGGGCACGAATTAGCGCATGGCTGGGTGTCCGGAAAGCTGGGCGATCCAACACCGAAAATGCAGGGGAGAATGACGCTGAATCCCTTGGCACACCTGGATCTGGTCGGTACACTTTTAATGGTTTTAACCGGCTTTGGCTGGGCAAAACCGGTGCAGGTGAATCCGATGTACTATAAGGATCGGAAAAAGGGCATGGCATTGGTGGCATTGGCAGGTCCTCTGGCAAATCTCATTATGGCATTTGCCGGCTTTATCCTCGGTGTGCTGCTGGCAAAAATCGTATCCGGAATTTCCTATCCGGTCGCATCCTTTATCATGCAGATTACCGCGCTCTTTACCATCCGGAATCTACAGTTTATGGTCTTTAACCTGATCCCCCTGCCGCCGCTGGACGGCGCAAAGGTGCTGGGCGTGTTCCTTCCGGATCGCACCTATTATACCATGCTGCAATATGAGCAGTATTGCATTATCATTTTGATGGCGCTGTCGCTTTTGGGTGTATTCGGAAGCATTATCGGAACAGGGGTATCGGTGTTCTACGGTGCGATTGCGAAAATTGCGTTTGGAATACTTGGTATAGGATAAGAAAAAATGGAAACAATGTTATATAAGCTGGAGAATTTTGAAGGCCCTTTGGATTTACTGCTCCATCTGATTCAGAAAAACAAGGTGAATATTTACGACATTCCGATCGTGGAAATCACCGATCAGTATCTGGAGGCAATCTCCGGGATTGAGGAATCCAGCCTGGAAAATATCAGCGAATTTATTGTGATGGCGGCGCAGCTCCTTTATATTAAGTCGAAAATGCTCCTCCCCAAACCGGAGGAGGATGAGGAGGAGGAAGATCCGCGCGAGGATCTGGCGGCGCGGCTTTTGGAATATCAACAGTATAAGGAAGCCTCAAAGGAGCTTCGGAAAACGGAGTTCTGGTCGCGGTATATGGTCTTTCGGGAATCGGAAAAAATTGACTTTCCAATCCCGGAATATAGCAGGCATCATGAAACGCAGGAGCTTTTAGACGCGTTTGCGGCAATTTTAGAAAGAAAGGTTCGCCGCACAAAGCCGACAAAAAAAGCCTTTTCCGGAATTGTCGGCAGAGAAAAGGTTTCGGTGGACGATATGGTGGAGAAAATCTGCAAGGCGCTTGCAAAGAAAAAACGCGTTGCTTTTTCAGGACTGTTCCGGAAGGGGGATTCCAAGCCGGAAATGATTGCAACCTTTCTGGCGGTTTTGGAGATGATTAAACTGAATAAGCTTTATGCAGACTACGATCAGGGGCAGCAGGATTTTAAACTTGTCCCGGCAACGAAGCGCAATCCCGAGGGTGTAAACGAGTGGAGGCAATAGCAGAGGACCGGATTCCGTATGCGAT
>RQCD01000029.1 GCA_008668455.1 Clostridia bacterium | reverse complement strand
GTCATTATAGTAGAAATTGTAGTCCCACTGCCGGAATCGGTCGATTTTCCAGGAGTACTGACCGTGCAGACGATCACCGGAATTCATAGTCAGGTTATTCAAGCAGAGGTTGTTATTGCCCGGATCGTCAATGTCTGCATGGGTTGAAATTGCTGAACGCTGAACATTATAGTTATCAATTAAAAAGTTGTTTGTAATTGTATTTCCAACCGACTTCACAAATATCGGAGCAATCAGCTGACCCTTTCCGTATTGCTGCGTATGATCCACAATATTCCGGCTATAGGTGGTATAACCGGAGGAATCATCGTTATACAACGGGAAATAAGTTGGGTGATTGCTGATCTGGTGCATATCGGTATCATGAACATGATTATTCACAATCTGATTGTTCTTACCGGATCCCCAGCTGTAGAGTGCACCGCCGTCCTGAGAGTCAGTCATAACATCGCTGACATCATTATACGCAATCACGTTTCCGATACAGTTTACAAAATCAAACTGATTTTCCACAGTCACCTTTTTCCCTCGCTTAATCTGACCGACAAAGCTGCCTGCCCAGTAGCCTGTACCGATCAGAATTGCCATACGCGGAGTAGATTCTACATGATTGTACATAACAGTTCCGTAATCTACATTTTTTAACACGATTCCACTGGACTCGCGTTTCAGAATTCCAACATTTTTAATATAATTATTATTAACTGCATTTCCGGTATAGCGAACCTCGCCATCCAGCCAATCAGAATCCAATTTTACTCCGACTGCACCAATGTCATGAATGTAATTTCCGCTGACATCACAATTTTTTGTGTTATTGAAAACAATTGCGTCATTTCCTGTCATGAGAATTTCACTGTTACGGATGGCACAGCTTTCTGCATACTTGAAATTGATTGCCGGATCACTTGCCGCGCGCAGCTCGTTCTTCGTGTTACTCTTACCGATTTTCAAGTCTTCAAAAATAATGTTGCGAATCGGATTGTCTGCAAGGCCTGCTAAGATGATTGGGTTTTCCGTGGTTGCGTAGGTAATAGTCTGTGCGTTAATATCCTTGTTATAAGGCATATAATAAATTGTTTTGCTATTGGAGTCATAGTAAAACTCGCCCTCATGATCTAAAAGATCCAGACTTCCCTGGAGGAAGTAGCGCGATCCTGCGCCCATCACGCGAATCGGAGTATTGGAGAGGGTCAGGCTTTTTTTGCGGAAATCAATCTGGGCATTAAACGCCTCCATCCACCAGTTGATATAACCATTTTCACCGCCGCCAAAAAACACAGCCTGCAATCCGTTTGTGTTTGTAAAATACGGATTATCCTCTTTGTTAAAATAGAAGGTTTTCGGATTGTCCGGATTGTAGCCAGCCGAATGGAGGTAATAATCCCGGTATTCGCCATCTCCCAAATTCGGATACCGTGCCTTATAGGCAAACTGGGCATTTTCAAAGATGATATTGACATCCTGTTTGGCATTGACGTGAGCCATATAGATGCCATCCTTATATTCTTTCCAACCCTTTACCTCCTCTGCTGCTGCAAGCTCTGCCGTCTCGCCCGGATAGCTGCGATAGGTGATGGTAAAGCCGTTTTTTCCGGAATCTGCCGGGGTAAATTCAATTGGATCGTAATTGGTATAAAGTCCACCGTGCAGGTAGACTGTAATATTCGTATTCATACCGCCGGCGGTGTGGGCGCGAAGTCCTAAAATTGCTGCCTGAATTCCGCCATATGGATTTTCTTTTGTTCCGTCACCGCCGGAGGTTTTCTCCGGAATGACATAAAATTTATCTAAAAGCGCATTGACCGTTTTATCTATCACTTCCTGAGACAGCGCTTTTTTTCCTAAAATAATGGTGTCCTGATCGTTATATAACACCTGTGCATCCAGGTAAGAAGCCATACAGGATGCTTCAATCATGGTTCTGCCCGAAACAATTCTGCTTGTTTCAGACGGATGAATGACAGTTTCATCAATGGTGACGCTTTTATCTTCTCTGTTCCAGACTGCCTTTTTTCCAAAAAAATCTGCTGTTGCAGCTGCCGGAAGAAATACCGTCTCCTGCTCGCAAAAAACAGAGGAATCCAACCTTTTACCCTTTCCGCTCTCATAAACCACCGGACTGTCTGTTTTAAAAACCAGACATCCATCCAATTCTGCGGCAAGCTTTGCCGGGAGGTTCGGAGTCTGCTCTTGGGTTGTTTGCTGTGCCTGCTGCGCTTTTTGTCTGTCCTCATTCCGATCGGCGAGAACAATCGGCGTCTGGAGCAAAAGCACAGCGCTGATGATCATACAGCTGAATCGTTTCATCTTGGTATTTCCTTCCTTTCTGCTTGTTTCACTCTGGAATTTGCGCCGCTCCGCTTTTGAGAGCGGCGCAGAAATTCATTTTTTAGAAATCTCCTGTTGTAAATGTTGTCTGAAGCTTTGCATTATAAACTGCATATGGCTGCATCTGGTTTTTCCAGCCAAAGATCCGGAGGTTTTCTCCTCCCTCAAGATTCAGATCCGAAAGCTGCATCAAAGTGTTCGCTTCTGCTGCGGCAGATACACATTTTACAAGTCTTCCCTCTGCATCATACAAAGCGGCATATGCCTTTCCTTCTCCTGCATTTTTAAAGCTTACCTCAACGGTATACCCGGTATCGCCAACGGTTAACTCGCTGACACTCTCTCCGTTTGCATTCTTTAATACAACATTGGATAACTGCTCGCGCGAATCCTCAATGGCTGCTGTATAACTGCCGTATGCAGATGTGATTTCAATTTCATCACCATTCTCAAAGCCGCCGTCAACATAGTAGGTGTAGTTGGCTTTGTCATAGCGAATCTTTGCATTCTTCATCACTTTTCCGTTCTTTTTCACAGTCCATGCAGCACCTACATCTGCACTCATCGTCAGAACTACCTGGTTGTTAAGATTTAACTCACCTTTATACATTTTCGGTGCATAATCAATGGTGATACCTTTGTAACGATAGAATTGAGCGGATAACGCCGCTGTTCCATCTTCTAATTCTCCCAGTTTTAAAAGCACTACAAGATATTTTGCATCTTCTGGAACAGCTGCCGTTTTAAAATAGATATTCCGGTCATCTTGATAGGAAAAATCTATATCAGACTTTTGAATTTTAGTCCATACATTTTCGTTCATCTTAATTGGTTTGCTGGCATCACCAACAATTCCACCCTCTGTACCATAGAAGTTCAAATCATCACTGTCCCATGTATAATTACCGTCACCCGCTTTTGTTTGGAAAGTAACTGTATCATCTGTCAGATAACCAATCTCAGTTCGATCCGGGGCATACGTGTCATAGCTTCCATATCCAAAGGTATTTACTGTTATATTCTTCACAGCGCCCTCCAAACGGTAGACAAACGCCATATACTCGGTTTCAGCTTGACAATTTGTCATAATTCCTTTCCCCGCGCCGTTAGAAAGCATTTGAGAGTCAGACGCATATGCCCAAACCTTCGTTCCATGTCTTTTTTCTGACATTTTAACGCTGCGCTCATAATCCAGCGTAAGCGCTCCATTCGTCGCATCCTCATCCGCATAGCTGCTGACCGGCGTTGTCTCACAAACCTGAATCGCAATCGGCTCGAAAGTCTGCTCTAAGGATGGAACAGACGGGGTGATTTCTGCTGTTCCGGCTCTCTTTGCTGTCAGGTTACCGTTTTGATCAATTTCCACGATTTCAGAATCACTGGAAGTATAAGCAGCTGTGAGAAGATTTTTTCTTCTTTCGCCATCCTTTTCGGTAATCAGGTCAATTTTTCCGGTTGTTCCGACAGTAAAGGTATGCTTTTCCGGGGCAAAATAGATTTTATCATAATCGGTCACTGCCGGTGTGCCCGGAATGGTTACAGTATACTGATCATACTTTGTGGTAACCGTAATTTCGTCACCTGCGTCAAAGGTATTATCCAGATATTTTGTAAAGGTTTCCGCATCATAGCGTACCTCCGGTGTGATGATCTTTCCGTTTTTCCGGACAGTCATATCCTCATCCGCAACATCTCCGTTAAAGGTCAGCGCAATTTTCTGATCTGCTGTCAGTTCTCCTGCCATCAGATTCCTGCGATAATGCAGGGTAATTCCTTTATAACGATATCTATCTGCTGAAATTGCCGGTGTTCCGTCAGCAAGCGTTCCCGTCTCTAAGAGAATTGCGCTAAACTGCGCGTCTGCCGGCACCTGATCTGTTGTAACCAGCTTATCCAGACCGTTCGCTCCTGCAGAGCTCCAATCGGCAAGTGGAAGCTCTACCTTTGTCCACAGATTGGATAACTGAACCGGGGTTTTCCATTCATCTCCGATCAGTGCAAACTCCGTGGCATACGCTGTCAGCCGTTCTCCGTTTAATGTATGTGTTCCGTCACCCGGCGTAGAAAATATTTCATCTCCGGTTGTGGTATAGCCCAATTCTGTTCTGGCTGCTGCCACCTCAGTTTCATCATAACCAAAGGTATTGAGTGTAACACTGTCTAATGCACCGTCTAATTTATATACAAATCCGATGGATGCCTGATCACCTGTCGCACTGTTAAAAACACTTCCTGTATCCGTATCAACATACAAATTTCCTGCCGACATATACGACCAAAGCTTTGTTCCTTTTCTAAGCTCACTCATCGGTTTACTGAATCGATAAGTATAATCATAGACCAGTTTTCCTGCTGCCTCGTCATCACAAACATTCTGCACAACATCCTCCGGCGCTTTGTCATAGACATGCAGGGTGATGCTTTCGCCGTTTCCATCCGTGATCACCGCGTTGCCGGCAGACTTTGCCTCAAAGGTGCCATCCGCATTCACCGTCACAACGTCCGGTGCGCTTGAGGTTAGACCGGAGCCGGTGATTGTGCCGGATGTGCCGACAATCCAATTTTGCTTATCCGTCCCCAGGGCGGAGGTGGTTTGAGCGCCGACAGCGGCGGGCAGCGCTGCTGCCGCAATCGTCAGTGCCGTTAGGTTTGCCAAAAACTTTTTCATGGTTATCCCATTCCTTTCTATACGCTTTCTATACCTGAAGGAGCGCTTACTCCTTTGGTTCATACTTAGTCGACATATACAATCACGCCGACAACATAGGACTGCCAGTCACAGCATACCACCACTCTGGAGCAGCCATTACCGGAGCGGACATAGGTTTCAATCTCCTCCGCAGATCCGCCCTTTAATTCCGTTTTCTTTCCGCTTTGATCCACAATTGTAATCAATGCCGATTTCCGGATATTGAAGCTCTTTAGATACTGACCGCCATTTTCATAGGAGGAAATATCCAATTGCGACGGATGTTTTCCCTCTGACATAGTGAGAAACGTTCCGCTCTCATCAATGGAGTATGCGTATCCTGCATAGGTGTATGCCGAAATGCTTGCATTTTCGGTTACCCAGTTTTCGCTGTTATCATAGGAAAGCATTGCTGTCTTTAGCTTACTGCCACTTAAGCCATAGCGGATCACGTCGCCTGCTGCAAGATCGTCAATTGTGAAGTCTTTTTTGCGGTTTCCGTTAATATCCACCACCATTGCATCGTCATCTAACTCAAAGCTCTTTGCAGAAACGGAATCATTTGCAATCGAATAGTTGTAGCCATCCAACAGACGAATCGGCTCATCATCCTCATTCAGCGTTTCTGTGATTCTGCTGACAACAAAGACATCCGTTGTATCAAATGATCCGGTATCACTCTTTTTCGCTTTATAAACTACAGCGTCTGCCTTTACATTCTGCCATGTTGTGGTATATGCGTCGATCAAATATCTTTGATCGTTTGTAAAGGTTGCATTATTATAGGCAAACAGGCTCACATCTCCGTAATCTGCCTGCGCCTCCGGAATTGTGTAAACAGCATTGCCGGCAACAAAACGGTTTCCGAAGCTCTTTGCTGCGCCGCCCTTATAGAGAACCTCCTCATTCGGATAGGTGATCAGCCAGAGTCCGCGCCCCTTATCCTGACCCGGGAGTGCCGCTGTAATAATTTCGGTGATTTCCTGATTTTCATTCATCTTTAAGAGAACTGCTTTTCCCATCTGCTCATCCAGAATCTGATCCAGCTCGTATTTTGTTTTACGTTCACCGTTTACCTTTACCTTTTCTGCAAGAAGATTATATGTAAATTTTTCATCTGTCCAATAGGATTTAATATAGGTTCTCTCGGAATCCTCCTCATCAAAACCATGCCTTGTTAAGATTGCAAGCCGTTCTGAAGTACCTGAAACCGTTTGTGAGCTCCCTTTTTCGACATTTGATGCGATTCCCTCTCGGATAGCAGCCACCTGTCCGAACAGATCCCAGTAAACTGTGATCCGGTCGCCGTTTTTAAAGCTGTTCTCATCTCCGCGCCAGTCTCCTGCAAGAGTAAAGGTTCTGTCATCCACTGTGATTTCACGCTCAGACAGATCCTTACCGCGGAGTGTTCCTGCATATGCCTCATCCACTAAGGTCAGCTTTGCATAATCACCGCTAGGACTTATGATTGCCGCTAAAACATCCCACTCGCGAAGCTCTGGAAGTCCGAACTGATCTCCATGCTTATCATGAATTTCATAATCCTCAATTTTGGAAAGATCTAAGGTGTAGTCGTTATTTGCAGTGGTATATTTATCGTAAATAATCTCTTTGGATTGATTCACACTGCCAACAACAATATTCTTATATGCGTTAATAATAACGGTATCGTTTTGGTCGTACACACCGTTTCCGTCTGCATCCACCAGGGTGACTGTACCGGATTTCGGATTCAATTCCTGATCGGTGAAATCAAACAGGGTTTCTGTGTTATACACAACATTCACCTTATTGGTAATCTTTTTGCGCGTGGTTTTGCTGTCTCCGTCATCTTGATAATAATAGTAGGTCATGTCCTTAAATTCATCAATCTGATCAGAGTTAATTGTCAGAATTTCGGTACGCTTTTTTGTATTCAGATATACCAGCGCATAGCCGCCGTCTGTATCCCGATAATAATATTCCACATTTCTGCCGATATAGCTGTCATAATCCGGGTTCGGATTTTCAAAAACGACATTTCCGATTTTGAGATTACCCTCCCCGGCAGCCTCCTCACCCATCACGCCGGCACGCGCATTTGCAGTTACGCTGCCGTCCTTTTCGTAATAAATATCATGATAATAGCTTAAAAGTGTTTGTTCCTTGCTTTCATCATAGTTATGCTTTTCGCTGTCAAATTCTTCTATATATACCTTTTCGTTCAGAATATTATAATACATTCTCAAAAAATCTCGCTTGGTGATGGAACCGCCAGAGCTTTTTTCAACACCCTTTAATGCGCCCTTTTCCGAGGCAATGCTTAAATACCCTTTTCCCTGCTCCGCCGCTTTTCCTGCACCTAATGCAAGCACAGCTGTTTTGACAGCATCCTCATAGGAAATGACATGATTGGGAGAAAACAGCTCTCCCTCTCCTGTAAGAAGTCCCTTTGCACTGACCGTGCCAATGGCAGCCTCATCTGCCTGTGTGCAGTCGGTGTATGGACACGTCCCGGTTTTCGGAAGCTTCAAAAGTCCGCATAAGAGCGCTGCTGCTTCTTCCCGGGTTAATTCCTGATCCAGTCCTGTTTTCTTTCCGTCATACATGCCAAGAACGTTCAGCATATCGAGCATACCGCTGTCACGGTCATCCTCCTGCGTTTTCGATGCGTCCACAAAGGACATCACCTTATCAATCAGAACTGCTGCCTCAGCTCTTGTCATATGATCCATCGGAACGAATTTTTTGTCCATCTTTCCGCTGACAATTCCGGCGCGCTGCATGTCGTAAACTGCATCCCTTGCATAGTCTGAAACAGTGTCCAGATCCTCAAACGCATTCCAGTCTGTTGCATAATCTGCGCTATGGTAGGATTCTTCCTTAAAGACGAACTCTGCGCCTGCCTTTTCCGCTGCATTCTTGCAGATTAATACAGCGTCCTGACGCGTGATCGAAAGTCCTGCTCCAAATTCTGTTTCCGAAATGCCGCTGATAATGCCGCGTGCATTTGCAGCAGATACGGAATGATAGAACCAATCCTGCGTTTTTACATCTGAAAACCCGTCATAAGCCGCTGTCTGATCCTCCATGCCGAGCGCCCGGAGAATCATTGCCGTAAATTCCTCTCTGGTTACCAGATCGGCAGGAGCAAACAGTCCATCACCTTTTCCGGAAACAATCTTACTCCGGCGAAGCTTTTCTACTGCCGGGTTTGCCCACAAAAATGCGTCCATATCTGTGAAAGGTATATTCTCGTCTGTGCTTGTGCCGGGATTTTGACTTCCGGACTGGTCGGTCGGTTTTGTAACCACAAAGCCTGAACTTCCTCCCGATCCTTTGCCGGAGGATGAACCCGGATTTTTTCCGCCCTGTGAATCGTTCTGATAAGCCTTAACCGCCTGATCAAAGGCAGCTGCATATGCCGATACACTGGAATAACCGGAAGATGACATATTCGACAAAACGCGGACTTTCTGTGCCTCTGAAAGCTTTGCAAACTCATCATACCGAGCCGCACCAATCAGACTATGTACAGTTTGAAGCAGTGTGATTTCTTTTCCCTTAGACGGTACTTCATTCAAAAGCGTCAGCGCGGTTGTCTCTGCAAACTGATTCTCTAAGGCTGCAAGAGAGGATGGCTTTTTTTTCTGTAAATCCCCGGCAATTTTCTTTTTCTGCGCAGCGCTTGTCAGTTCTGTGTTTTTCCAGGCATCCACTGCCGGGAGTGTATCCTCGCTAAAAAAATCAAACAGCTTTTCCAGTTTTTCAGCCAGATTTTGCGTTTCGTTTAAAAATTCATATAAAAGTCCAACCTCGGCAACACTCTTTTTAAAATCCTCAAAGCTTTTAAACCCGTCCTTTGGAATGCTTTCATAAATTGAGCCATAGATTGTTTCCTTTTGCTCCGGCAAAACCTCAAGAGAACAAATATTTTTCAGCTTTCCGTAGTTTTCCTCAAACAGGCTCTGAAGCTTTGATGCCGACTGCACCGCATTCACTCTCTGCAAATAATCCTGTGCATCCTGCCGGTTTAAAAAGACATACATTTGTTCAAAAATATTGCCGCCGGCGCCCAGACGGAACAGATATTCTCCGCTTTCTCCGTTAAAATGGAAATTTGCATCAAATGCGCCATAGGTATTTACGGGGATTTCTGCTGCATAAGCATACGCATCCGGATCATTCACAGTTTTTCCGGGCTTCAAAATTTCGAGTGCGGCTTTTCTTTTGCCCGCATTCGGGAAGCTTCCTAAAATACGCCACTCTCCGTTTTTATCATCATAGGAAATTTTGCTGATTTCCGCTCCGGCGCTCTGCGCAAGCAGAGAAAACACTGTGATGGCAACTGCAAGCACACGCTTTTTCTTCATAGTCATAACTCATCCTCTCGCTTTTAAACTATTGTATAAAAAAACAATACCAACTATAATAATC
>RQCD01000052.1 GCA_008668455.1 Clostridia bacterium | reverse complement strand
GCAAAACGATTAGAAACCTTGCAAAGGCAGGAATAGACTGCGTTTGATATAATTTTATGCAGGTGTTAGACTGGACGCGCTCTGATTTATGCCATCTGTTGCCAGCCGGTTCCACCGCGGTTTCCTATGACTATCAGACGGTTCTCTCCATGGACCCTGTTTCCGGCTCGCTTTCACTACCATGCTGGGATGAAAGCTACACAATAGAGGAGCTTGGAAAGCTTTTGGCTCAATACGGGGGTATTAATGAGGAAATGCTTTGGGACAACCTGAAATACTTCTTAGACCGCGTGATTAAAACGGCAGAGGAGGTCAGGGTGAAGATGGCGATTCATCCGGACGATCCGCCCTGGAGTATTTTCGGCTTGCCGCGGATCATCACAAATGAAGAAAATCTTGCGCGCTTTTTAAAGCTTTATGACAGCCCCTATAACGGACTGACGCTTTGCAGCGGCTCTTTAGGGGTGCACCCGGAAAATGACATTGCACATATGGTGAAACGCTTTGCCGACCGGATTCATTTTGCGCATATGCGGAATGTGAAAATCACAGGCGACCATTGCTTCACCGAAACCGGACACCGCTCTGCGGACGGCTCTTTGGATATGGCAGAGATTATGAAAGCTTATCATGACGCAGGGTTTACCGGTTATATGCGTCCTGACCACGGACGTATGATCTGGGGCGAACAAGGCAGACCCGGTTATGGACTGTACGACCGTGCTTTGGGTGCGGTGTATTTAAACGGAATTTGGGAGATGTTAGAAAAGGAGACGAGATAATATGAATTTGCCATTTCAGATAGACTTATCAGGAAAAACCATTGTGATCACAGGCGGCGGAGGTGTGCTTTGCGGCATGTTTGCCAAGGCTCTGGGCGCGTGCGGCGCAAATATTGCCGTACTGGATTTGAATGAGAATGCAGCAAATAGCGTTGCTGAGGAAATCAGAAAAAACGGCGGAGCGGCAATCGGATATTGTGCCAATGTGCTGGAACGCAGCTCTTTGGAGGAGGTACGGAAAACGATTCTTTCCGATTTTGGCACCTGCGATATTTTAATCAATGGCGCAGGTGGCAACAATCCGAAAGGTACTACTCAGAAAGAATATTTTGAACCGTCTGATCTGGATTCCGATACCGTCACCTTTTTTGACTTAGATCCGGATGGGGTAGAATTTGTGTTCCGCTTAAACTTCTTGGGAACACTTCTTCCCACACAGGTTTTCGCGAAGGATATGGCAAAAGGGGAACAGGGATGTATTATCAATATTTCCTCCATGAATGCTTTCACGCCGCTCACCAAAATCCCGGCATACAGCGGCGCAAAAGCGGCAATCTCAAACTTTACCCAATGGCTTGCCGTGCATTTTTCCAAGGTGGGAATCCGTGTCAATGCAATTGCACCCGGATTTTTTGTCACGAATCAGAACCGCGGAGTTTTGTATGATGCAGAGGTTAACCCCACCCCGCGCACCGGAAAAATTTTAGCTGCCACCCCCAGGCGACGGTTCGGCGAAGCAGAAGAGCAGATCGGAACGCTCCTTTATCTGGTGAATGACCAGGCGGCAAGCTTTGTTACCGGCGTTGTCATTCCGGTAGACGGAGGATTCTCTGCCTATAGCGGAGTATAAAAGGGTACACAAAAAGCGCACTGTATGGAGTCGGTATACCATTGAGTGCGCCTTGTTTTTTCTCAAACCATATTCCGTTATAGCTTTAATTTCTCTTGTATCTCTTTTCGGTATTCCCGCGGAGATTTTCCGGTAAAGGCACGAAAAGTGCGTCTGAAATAGGAGGAGGAATGAAACCCAAGCTTTTCGCTGATTTCTTCCATTGAGAAATCAGTTGTAAGCAGCATTTTTTCTGCATTTTGAATGCTGATATAATTTTTATATGAGATTGGTGTCATGCCGGTTTCCTGTTTAAAAACTGTAAAAAACCTTGAAGGAGAAAGGTTGGAGGCAGCTGCAAGCTCTCTGATTGAGAGATCGCTTTGATAGCCGAAGGTGATATGTTCTATTGCTTTCTGGATGGAGGTATTGAGCGGTTTTTCCGGCATCTGCTGAATTTTTGGGTACACCTCAGCAAGTATATGAAAAAAGATACTAAGCAGCTGAAACGCTTTTTTCTTCTCTCCAAATAGCTGATAGGCAGTCTCAAATTCTTTTTTGAGAAAATTTAAGCCTGCTATTTTCTGAATGACAATGTTGTTCCGAAAACCTCTGTTTAAAATAAAGTGAAAGGAAATATAGCGAATATCAGGAGATCCTGTCCAATGAGAAATATAGGTTGCTGCCGTTGGGACGAGGATGATGTCTCCGGGAAATACCTCAATGCTTTCTCTGTTTTGCTCCTGAAATGTTCCGCTGCCCGCAAAAATCATTCCAACGCTCCAGAAAGGACGCGGAGCGTCCAAAAAATCCGCAGTATCCGTATACTTTACCTCTGTTTTACTCATCTTAAAAAACTGTAGCTTTGTATTCTCTATTTGATTCATAAAAAATCCCTCGCAGTAGTATTGTTCCGATATTCAGTATTATAATCTATTTTATTTCGACTGTCAATATGCTAGAATGAAAAAAACAGGAAAGGATGATTTTTATGAACTTTCAAGGAAAAACAGCAATTGTAACCGGTGCGGCATCCGGAATGGGACTTGTATTTTCTGAAAATTTTGCATTGCTTGGCGGAAATGTTCTGATGTGCGATGTAAATCGGGAGACTTTGGAGAGGGAGGCAGAGAGAATTAATTCTGAAAACTCCGGAAAAGCAGAGACCTGTCTCTGTGACGTGCGCGATTATAGCGCTGTCTGTGCAGCGCGGGATCAGGCGGTTACAAGCTTTGGGACAATTGATATTCTTACCAATTTTGCCGGCGGAACGGCAACCCGGGTTCTTAAAGTGGAGAATGACGGAAGTCTTGAGTTCCCGGATATTCCGATTGAGGTGTTCGATTGGGGAATCGATGTTAATCTGAAAGGACAATTCTTTTTTGCGCATGCCTGCATGAAGCAGATGAGAGAACAGGAGAGCGGCTTGATCGTGAATATTGGCTCAATCACCGGAAAAGAGGGTGATCCGTATGGAATGGACTATCCGACTGCTAAAAGCGGCGTGATGTACGGACTCACAAAATCCCTTGCAAATTATGGCTCAAAATATCACGTGCGGTGCGTTTGTGTGTCTCCCGGTCCGGTTTTAACCAGACCGCAGATGGCAAATATGAAAACGCTTTTAGGCAGAGCCGCCAAGCCGCAGGAGATTGTTGATCTGATTCTGTTTCTAGCGTCTGATCAAGGGCAGTTTATCAATGGTGAAAATATTATGATTGACGGCGGAAGAAATGCAATGCAGAGGTGTAACTAAATGGAATTTTTAAAAAATCGAAAACCTGCTGTGACCGTGATGGTTCAATCAAAAACAGCGGAAAATGCAATTAATATGATTCAAAATGCAGTCTATGAGGGTGCGGATGCATTTGGACTCCAGATTTGTCAGCTTGCGGCAGAGGAGAGAGAAAAAATCGGCGAAATTTACGCAGCAGCTGCCGGCAGACCGTTTTACATCACGAATTACCGGTATGGCTATAATGCCGGATTGTCGGACGAGGAATGTATGAACGGTCTTTTAGAGGGACTTCGTATGGGGGGTACGCTTGGCGATATCATGGGAGACACCTTTGATAAATGTTCAAACGAACTGACAAAAAATCCAACAGCGGTTGATCGGCAGAAAAGGCTGATTGATGAAATTCACAGCATGGGCAAGGAGGTATTGATGTCCTCCCATTTGTATCGGTTTGCAGAAGCGGAGGAGGTACTCGAAATTGCATATGAACAGCAAAAGCGGGGAGCGGATATTGCAAAAATTGTCACCTCGGCAGACTGTGAGGAGGAAGAAGCGGAAAACATCCGGATCACAAGCCTTTTGAAAAAGGAGCTGAACATTCCGTTTTTGTTTTTGTCCGGCGGATCACACTGCAAAATTCACCGTCTTGTTTCCCCAATGCTTGGGAGCTGCATGTCTCTTTGTGTTTGGCAATATGATGAGCTTGCAACAAAAAGTCAACCGCCCCTGCATTTTGTGCGATATATAACAGACCATATGAATTAAAAAATCTTGACGCTATTGATTTTTTCGCACTTCCTTGGGTGTTTTCTGCGTAATGTTAAAAAATATTCTGCGAAAATAATTGGAGGAGCAAAACCCGGTTTTTGCGCTGATTTCCTCAATGGTCAGGTCAGTATGCGCGAGTAAATCGAGTGCGTGCTGGATCATGATATTGTGCTTGTAGGTAATCGGAGTAACGCCGGTTGATGTTTTGAAAAGCTTAAAAAATCCGGAGCTGCTGCAATGGCAAAGCCGGGAAAGCTCGTCAATGGTGACCGGTTCGGCAAAATGCTCCTCCAGATAGTCGATTGCAGGCTGAACAGCAGGAGATGCGGCTGTTTCTTCCATGCGTGCATACAAATCTGAAAGCATGCGGTATAGTGCGGAAACAGAAAGGTATAAATTGCTTTGGTATGACTCATAGATCTGGTCTGGAAGCGTTGCAGGATAGTTTTTTACAATCTGAAACCGATAATCAAAATAACTGTATGGAGAGAAAAAGGAATATTCAATTGAGTAAAACTCAATCTCCGGCGAGCCTGACCAGATTGAATAGTATGTTGTACCCTTGGCAATATATATTAAATCTCCCTTCCGGGCATAAAATTTCTTTCCCTGGTATAAAAATTGTGCGCTGCCTTTTTTCAGATAACCGATCACAGGATGCTCATAAAACAGAAACGATCCGAATGTATAGGTATGCTGAAATTGAACCCGGGCAATGCGAAAGCTGGATATCAGAGTATTCTTGTGCATAGAAAAAACCTCGTATTATAGG
>RQCD01000010.1 GCA_008668455.1 Clostridia bacterium | reverse complement strand
GCCCATAGCACTGCTTTTTGCTCGGGGCGATGAATGAAAAATTATCACAGAAAGGAATTCATTATGAAAAGACTATTCATATTTTTGCTGACCTGTGCGATGTTTTTACAATCGGCATCCGCACTTGCAGCAGTGGGGAGCGACACCTCCGACACCGGACTTGCAGACGGATGGACTATCCGCAGTAATAACGCGGATTCTGATGTTTCGTTCGATACAGACATCAGGTATGAAAAAACAAAATCCCTAAAAATTGTAAACCGTACACCCAAGCAGAACGGCGGCTTTGTCGAGGTGAAGCAGTTAGTCAATACCGAGAGCGGAAAAAACTATCGGATCGGCTTTACGGCAAAGGGAAATGATGTTCCCGGTGCAAGCGTCACCTTTGGCGGAACAACAAAGGATTTAAAGGCGAAAGCCGCAAACTGGCACTGGACAGACTATGAATATACCTATCAGTCCACCGGCGCAATCACGCTTACCTTTACCGTAAACGATAAATGTGGCGCACTTTGGCTTGATAATGTGTATGTGATTGAGGAGGGGTCAAGTGAGAACCTTGTAAAAAACGGCGGCTTTGAGGGAAAAGCCGCGGTAACAGCGCCGGACGAGGGAAAAGAACCGGCAAAGGATATTCATGATGCGGATTCCTTTACAGCCGCAGATATAGACAGCTCCTTTGCAACCGTTGGTTTTATGCCGGTCTATCGCACAGACGATTCCCGGAAAAGCCAGGCGCACATCCCGTCCACAGACAAACAGACTGTCCGATATATGGGCGTGGATTTGGATATTACGGCAGAAGTTGCGCTCTCCTATGATGATGATTATCTGTATTTTGATATTGATGTTACAGACGATAATCATTATGCCTTTAACAACACCAACTACTGGACAGCAGACTCGATTCAGTTTGCAGTTACCGGCGTGGAGGATAGCTTTGGAAATGAAATCGGTGTTGTGTGCGATACAGAAAACGGCACAACCGGACTTTTCACAGGCTATGCGCAGTCGGTCAATGACAAATTCAAATTAGACTCCAAGCGCGAGGGGAATATCACCTCCTATCATGTCGGAGTACCCTGGTCAGCTCTGTTTGAAAAACGTCCGGACGAAATCAAGTTCGATGTTTTGGTAAACGATAACGATGGCGGAGGCAGACTCGGCGGGATCGACTTTTCTGCCGGCGGTATCCATCAGACCAAGAACAATGGTGGCTTTATGATGGCGCGTCTAATGAAAGAAAACGAGGATTTCTATTCCTGGATTGAGGGTCCGGAATCCCTTGCCTTGGAGCAGGTTTATAATTATTCCTTCTATTTGATGAATAATGCGGATACCCAAAAGAATTTCCGGGTTTCTATCCCGGCGGCAAATTTTGCAGAAAGCTATGATCTTCCTGCAAAATCCGGAATCAAGCGGACATTAAGCTTAGGCTTTGCAGAGTCCGGACAGCAGAAAATGAACGTGGAAGTTACCTCGGACGGCACAACCTACACCACAGGTAAGAATATCAAGGTTGCCCGCTCGCAGGCGCAGCTGAAAGCGTTCTATGATGAAAAATATCCGATCGTGTGCGCTTACCGGAATGAGCTTGCAGAATTGATCAAGGAGTGTCAGAGCAGAAATCTTGCCACTACCTATCTGGAGTTAGGGCATGGTGTTTTAGAACGTTTCATCGAATGGATGGAGATTGATGATAAGAATAAGGACTATAGTAATGTAGAGCTTGTGGCAGAAAATCTGACGCAGATTTACGAAAAAACAAAGGAAATGGCGCAGGGCTATTTAGACGGTACGGTTGAGCCGGTTTATGTTCCGAAATATATTTCCAGTCAGCTGGAGGTGGACGGAAAGCAGTTTGTGGCAAGCGTTGACAATAACGGAGTCGAGGAACGCCGTCCGATTAACTTTGTTGGCTATTTAACCTGGTTCTACCTTTTAGCAGACGATATTCCGAACCTTGAAAAATGGGGGAATAACGTCCTCCAGACCGAGGTTCGTATGTGGGACGTAATAAAGTCGCCCGATATTAACAGCAAGTGGAAAACAAAGGATGGAACATACCATCCGATCGACTTTGAGGTGACCGAGAGCGACAAGGTGAGCGGAAAGTATTCGCTGAAAATTGTTGATAAAACGGAAGCCTGGTCGTTAAATAACTATCGGTATATCTATCAGAAGGTCAGGGTAAAGCCGAACACCACCTATCACTATGGACTAAGCGCCAAGGCGCAGAATGCAAGAACCCAGTGGTTCACAGTCAGCGACTTTTCTGATCGGATTATGCTCAACGACACCTATGACTGGCGCAGCTTTGGCGGTACATACACCACCAAGGAAGATCAGACTGAAATGACCATGAAGATTTACACCGAAGCGTCCTGCGATTATCTCTATCTGGACGATCTCTATATCAAGGAGGACGGCAACGACAAGAATTTATTAGAAGATCCCGGCTTTGAAAGCGGAGAATCCTTTGCAGACAAGGAATACTCGGTGGACTATGACTATATCGACGCTGTCCGCAGTTGGTTCCAAAAGGCGGAGGACTATAACGTCCGGATTGATATTCTGCTTGCAGGGCACAATATGTCTTTCTTTATGCAAAATTATCCGGAGCTGAAATATTCCGGCGGTGGTTTTTACCAATATAATCTGAATGCAGACAAGGTCAAGGAGCTGTACCGGGTATATACAGAGGCGTTGATTCCGGCAATCTGCGATTATAAATCGTTCGGAACAGTGTGTCTGACAAATGAACCGGCATTTAACGCGGCAGATCAGTCGGTTTCGGAGTTTTACAAGAATGACTGGTGCGAATACTTAAAAAAGACCTACAATAACGATATTTCGTTTTTAAACAGGGTATACGGCGAGAATTACCAAAGCTTTGAGGAAGTGCCGCTCGGAAAATCACAGCAGTGTACCGTACAGGAATATGACACAAGAGATTTTGCAACCGATATTTTCACCCAGTGGCATCAGTGGTTTGCAGACGAGGTGAAAAAGTATGCACCGAATGCGATTGTGCATGCAAAGACGATGCAGTATGTTTATGAAACGGATCACCGTGTTTCGCGTTCGCAGCTGGGTATCGGAACGGATATGGCGAAATTTGCAAGCTTTTCGGATGTCAACGGAAACGATGCCGGTGCAGGCGGAACAAGACCGACTCTGGAAATGCTTGGTTTCCGGTATGATTATCAGACCTCTAATTTTGCAGCGCCGGTGGTGAATTCCGAGGATCACTGCTACGGCGGCTATATAGACGCATTTGGAAATGCCGCGCTTGATCAGGGCGGCTTAACCGGAGATCAGAATTCCACCGGAACAGCCATGGCAATCTGGGGCGGAGCAATGCACGGGCGCGGCGGCTCTACCATCTGGATTTTCGAGCGTGACCGTGCCTATGCAAAGCAGCAGGCTTTTGAAGAACAGTTGGTAACCCTCCGGCCGGATGTTATTTATAAGGTCGGCAAGGCAACGCTGGATTTAAACCGTCTTACCTATGAGGTTGCGGCCTTGAATAATCAGCCGGCAGAGGTCGGAATGCTCTATTCCAACACCTCCAGAGTCTTTAATTTAGGACACATGAATGCAGCGTCCGAAACCTATTTTGCTTTGGATCATAACGGAGTCAAGCTGCATATTATCAACGATCTGATTCCGGGCAGCATCAAGGATCTGAAAATGGTAGTACTGCCGGAGGTAACGCACTTAAAGCAGGATATGTTAGATGCACTCCGGGATTATATTGCAAATGGCGGTCATGTGGTGATTGTCGGAGACGAAAATTCTCTCCGATACAGCCGGTTCGGTATGGAAAATGACCCGGACGAGGTTGCCTACATTAAAAATAACAGCACGATCATCCCGGCGCACTTAGACGGAATCACAATGGATTCCCCGGCGCAGGAGGATTTGAGAAAAGCGCTTGCAGGCGAGCTGCAAAAGGTGGGTATGGACCGGATCACGATTGTGGATTCCAAAACAGGCGAACGCGTCACCGATACCGATTATTGGGCAACCACCTATGAGGGCGATCTTCTGGTACAGGCAATGTATATGTACCATTGGGATGAGCCGATTGAAGCGAAGCTTTTGATCAACGGAAAACCGGCAGGAGAAATAAAAGAACTGGTCACAGGGAAAACCTATCAGGAAACATTCCCCTTAGTCACCGGTGAGCCGGTGGTTCTCCGGGTGGATACCAACAATCCGTTTATTGATACCTACGGTCACTGGGCAGAAAAGGAAATTGTCAGCCTGGCAGATCAGAAAACCGTTTCGGGCATGTCCGAAACCATGTTTGCACCGGATCGGACGATCACAAGAGCAGAATTTACTGCATTAATTGTCCGCATGCTTGGCTTGGAAAAATCGCAGAATAACGCATTTTCCGATGTCAAAGCAAGCGACTGGTTTGCCGGAGAGGCAAATGCGGCAGCAGCTGCCGGACTCCTGGCAGTCAGCAAAGAATTCTCAGGAAACGACGTGATCGGACGCGGAGAAATGGCATATATGCTGAAAAAGGCATGTGAACTAAAAGGAAAGCTCAAGAGTGAGAAAAAGAGCTTTGCGGATATTTCAGACGATACCGCATTTGCAGCGGAAATTTCCGCAGCCGGCGGTATGGGACTGATTTCCGGCTATGAGGACGGTTTATTCCATCCGGAGCGTTCCTTAACGCGTGCAGAAGCAGTTATGGTGTTATCAAAGCTTGCAGAAGCTTTGAAATAAATGTTAAATACCGGAGCGGCTCTCCTGTGACCGATGACGCAGGAGAACCCATCCGGCAGGGGTAGTTTAGAAAGGAGAAAATCATGAAGAAAAACAAATTTTTAGCCGCTTTGCTGTCCTTTGCAATGGTTGCAGGCAGCATGACGGCAGTAACCTTTGCTGAGGAATCAGCAGCGCCCGGCGCAGACTACTATCCGCAGGCAGTTGTGATGAGAGGATCATCCATCATGTGGATAAACCCGGCACAGGAAATTTCCAAAATTGACGTTTATGATGTTTCGGACGGAACGCCGGTGAAAATGGAGACTCCCGAGGCAAACTTAACCGCCGGAGCAGACTGCGTTCTGACCTTCCCGGAGGGAACAGACCTGACGGGAAAGACGTTAAAAACAGTTTTTACATTTGCAGACGGCAAGCAGACCAGCTATCAGAGAAGAATTACACACGGCTGGGATGATGGCGGAAAAATCGGAAATTTTGAGCGTGCTTATGGACATACATACTTTTATGATGGAATAGAGACCGCAGATAGCTATACCGGAGAAGCAAGCCTGCTTTTGAAAAGCTATTCTACTGTCAGCAACCTCTTGTTTTATTTAAGGAATATTGCGCTTACCGCAGATCAGAATTATCAGATCAATTTTTATTATAAAACACAGGGTGGAAATAATTGTAATGTAGAATTATTTGCCGGAGGAAATAAGCTGTTGATTGCAGCACCGTCCAATGCTACGCCTGAATGGAAAGCATACACCAATACTTTCACGGCTAAAAACAGTGACGTTTATTTTGCACAGCAGTGGCCGACTACGTCATTTTGGATGGACG
>RQCD01000238.1 GCA_008668455.1 Clostridia bacterium | reverse complement strand
TGCTTTCGCTGACAGCGATAAAATTCACTAAATCCTGCACCGACATCCAACCATGCCGGACAATTTCCTCCTGAATCAGCGGCAGCATGGCATAGCCGCCGCCAAAGGTGAACAGTCCGATTTTAAAAAAGGTATAAAACAGCGTCAGATAGATCATTTACTTCTCCTCACCGTCCAAAATGCAGAACCTAACCCCACCGCAGCACAGAAAAGAATCACGGCAATGCTGCTGATTCCAAAAATCGCCGTCCCCAAAAATGCCACTCCGGCAAGCAGATAGGAGAGAATCCCTTTCGGACATTCCTTTGCCATTGACCAGAGTGCATGCAGAATCAACGCTAAAACGCCGGCACGAATGCCGTAAAATGCATACGCGACAATCCGACTCTCCTGATATATCTGAAGAACTCCGGAAATTGCAGAAATAATCAGAAATGCCGGCAGGACAACACCGCAAGTGGCAAAAAACGCACCCAAAAAGCCCGCCGTCCGATACCCTACAAACGTGGCAGCATTCACTGCAATCGGTCCGGGCGTTGCCTCCGCAATTGCCGTAATTTCTAAAACTTCTTCCACTGTAATCCACTGCTTCTTTTCCGCAAGCTCGCGCCGGATCATCGGCAGCATGGCATAACCGCCGCCGAATGTAAACGCACCGATTTTCAAAAAGCAAAGAAACAGCTCTAAAATTTCTTTCTTACTTCTTTTCATACTTCCACCAATAATTCCTCATGACGATAAAACAAATATAAATAACATTCCTTGACCGGCTTTTTCAAAATCCGTTCTAACACGCGCTTATACCAGCCAAGCTGAACGGCATATTTGTCTCTCATATCCGCAGAATCGGTATAATAATCTGATTTATAGTCGATCAGGACAATGCCGTCCGGTTCTTCAAAATAACAGTCGATCACACCCTGCAAAAGGATTTTCTCCTCTGATGTTTCCTCCGGGTAAAGCTCCTTTGCCGGGAGCAGCAGTTCAAATGTCTGCTCGCGGTATACCCTTTTTGCCGCAAGCACCCGCGCACCAAGCGTTCCCTGGTAAAACTTTAAAATCGCGTCCACCGAAATGCATTCCCTTTCCGCTTCCGTCAGCACATGTTCTCCGCAAAGTCTTGCAAGTTCGGACAGAATCCAATCCGTATCCATTTCCGGTTTTGGAATTATTTTTTGCATTGCCGTATGCAGCGCCGTTCCTGCCGCCGCACCCCGGAGTTTTCCTTCTCCTGCTAAAAATGCCGGCATTGCCGCCATCTGCGCCGCCTGAGACGCCTGACTCAGCCGTTTTAATTCGGTGACGCTTACTTTTGTTGGCAGATACACGCTATCGGCATATGGATAGCAAAAATCTGAAATCCGGATTTTTTCCTTTGCCTCCTGCCTGGTTTCATACTTTGTTTCCTCCGCCGGGAGCATTGGATCATACGGTACAGACTCATAATGCCATTCCTCCGATACCATCGCCGCCGGGCAGATCCAATCAAAAAAGCTTTTCGCCCCAGCCGCTGCGAACGGACTCATGACCGAATTTTCAAACGGCAGAAGACTTTTCCATCGTTTCTCCAAAGTCTCGGCGCCGCCCTTCTCATTGACTACCCCGGGCACAATCAGCTTTTCCTTTGCACGCGTCAGCGCAACATAAAGCTTGCGCGCCTCCTCGGAAAGCTGTTCCCGGCGGTTTTCAAGCGTGACTGCTTTTTTTGCCGCTGTCGGCATGCGGTAGCTTTTTTCAAAATTGATTTCCTCTAAGCCTAAGCCAAGCCTCCGGTGCATCGGAATTTTTGCCGAATCGTTTCGGAATTGCTTTCCGCACCCTGCTAAGAACACCACCGGAAATTCCAGTCCCTTACTTTTATGAATTGTCATAATGCGCACCACATCATGTTCTTCTCCAACCATCTTTGCACTGTTGATATTTTCCTCGCGCTCAGAAAGCCGCTCCATATATCGGATAAAATGAAACAGACCCCGGTAGCCGGAGGCTTCATATGCCTTGGCACGTTCAAATAACAGTCGCAGATTTGCCTGCGCCTCCTCTCCCTTAATCAACGCGCCGGCAAAGCTATAGATTCCGGTTTCCTCGTAAAGCGTCCATAAAAGCCGGTCACAGGTCATATAATGTGCATAGCCGCGCCAGCGTGCAAGCCGGTCTAAAAAATCCGAGAGCCGCCTTGCAAGTTCATTTTCCTCTCGGCTATAAGAAACTACCGCATCAAGGATACTGCCCGGCGAATGGGTTCTGATCTCGGTTAATTCATGATCGGAAAACCGTCCGATTGGCGATCGCAGTACTCCTAAAAGCGGAATATCCTGGCGCGGATTTTGAAGAATTTTAATTAAGGACAGCACCATCCGCACTTCATTTTTTTCAAAATATCCTCCCGTTTCTGCGTAACAGCTGATTCCAAAGCGCGAAAGCTCGGCAGTATAGATTTCAGCCGCTGCCTTATGTGAGGACATCAGAATCGTAATATCCCGGTTTTCAATCGGTCGATACTCCTCTCCTTCGCGCACCAGATATCCGCTGTCCTTTAAGGCGCGGATTTTTCCTGCGATAAACCGCGCCTCTAATTCTACTTTGTCAAGACTTTCCTCATCCTCCGAATCGGACGGACGGCTTTCTAACACATAGCACTCCGACTGATAGCCGCATTCGTTTTTCTGCTGATAGGTGGTATTTCCAAGATTGAGCCAATGCTCCTCATCATACACCAGATCGCCGACTTCCTCCGACATCATCCGTGAAAAAACCGCGTTCACGCTGTCTAAAACCTCAATTCTGCTCCGGAAATTAGCAGACAACGTGATTTTCCGGTTTTCCGCTCCGGAAATTGGCAGATAGGTATCGCACTTTTCTTTAAAAATAGTGGGATCACTGTTTCGGAATTGATAAATGCACTGTTTCATATCCCCCACCATAAAGAAATTATCTCCGCGTGAAACAGCATGGAAAATGGACTCCTGCAAAGCATTTGTGTCCTGATATTCGTCCATTAAAATTTCATCATATTTCTCCTGAAGTTCCTTTCGCACCTCCTCATGCTCTAACAAAAGCTTTAGACAAAGATGCTCAATATCGGAAAATTCCAAAAGGTTTTTTTCCGCCTTTTTTTCGGCATATTTTTTTGAAAATCCCAAAACTAACTCCGAAAGCGCGCATGCCGCCGGATAGACCCGTTCCGAAAGCTGACAGGATTCCTCCTCCCTCGTGCCGGAAATTAAACCAGATGCCTTTAAAAGCGCCTCCTTTGCTGCGTCGCGGTATGCTTTCACAACTGCTTTTTCCTCCGCATCCTTGACTGTCCTTGATTTATCCTGAAAAAGCGGCCGTTTATTGAGCGCCAGAAATGACAGCTCTGAAAATAATTGAAAGCTTTCATCCCAATCCGCATCCAAAAGCCTGCATGCTGTGCCGTATTCTGATACTATGGCATGATAATATGTTCCCCATGCAAGATAGACCTCGTTTTCCTCCTCGTCCGGATAGGCGGCTAAAAATGCGTCAAAATCCGTATCAGGTGCTTTTCCGAGGGTGTACCGGTACATTTCAGAAAGCGCATGCTCCAGAGATGCTTTCGCCTGCCGTACCAATTTATTTTTTTGCTCCAGCAGATAGCCGCCCCATGGATTTTCCAAAAACGCGTTTGTTTTTTCTAAAAGCCATTCCTCCGGGTTTGGGAGAGACTGCAAAAAATTGTAAACCTCTAAAATGATCTGCGCAAGCGCACGGTCGTCCCGGCTTTCAGAATACAGTCTTGCAAGCAGTAAAAAACTTTCATTCTGCGCACTGTAGCATTCCTCAAACAGCTCCTCCATCGCCTCATCCTCTAAAAGCCCTTTTTCCTGTCCTACAATTTTAAAATTCGGATCAATTTCTAAAAGATGAAAATAATTTTTTAAAAGCTTCATGCAAAATGCGTCAATCGTGGTAATATCCGCAGTCCGCAGGAGGGATAGCTGATTTTTAAAACGGTTTGCCGCTGCAAAATCTCCTGCGCTTTGTGCTGCCCGGAGCTTCCCAGTTAATGCCTTTGCAACTCTTTCTTTCATTTCTGCCGCCGCGGCATTTGTAAAGGTTACCACCAAAAGCCGGTCAACATCTGTGGTGCGCGGATCGCGTTCATTTTCCGAAAGCTTTTCAATAATCCGCTCAACCAATACTGCTGTTTTTCCAGAGCCTGCCGCGGCATTCACTAAAATATTGCTGCTTTTGTCTCCGTCAATCCATTTTGCATAGATTGCCTCCTCCTGTGCCGGTGTCCAGCTGCGTTTTGTCATACTTCTCCCTCCTTTCCGATCTCCTCAATTCTGTTCCATGCCTCATCCTCATCACTGATCAGCTTGTCCTGACCGTCGAGCGACTTGTCATAAAGACAGATTTCCCGATAGCTGCAATAACTGCACGGAGACTGTGCTCCCTGCACTCCCGGACAGATCCGGATATCGCCGTCAAAAATTTTTTCGTCCATATCAACCACAGATTTTTTGACATAATCCATCAATAACGCAAACCGGGATTTGGTAGTCACCTTGGACGACTTTTGATTGATTCCCTGCTTATCCTTTTTCAGACTCAACTTTAAAAACTCACTCTCATCCGCATCTAAAAGCGTGTGATCCATTTCTAAAGCCTCACTGGCGGCATCCTCCGTATCCTCTAAAACAATCAACCCGTCCATTCTGAGACTGCGTCTTGCAATCGCGTCCACCTCCGAAAGCTGCTCCGGCTTGCATTCAACCAAGTCGTCCCGGAGTTTATGATAGAGAATCCCGGAAATTTCCGGCTGATAGCCGTTTCCCGGAATCACACCGCTTTGATAGAGTGACAGCGCTGCAATCGCATATAGCACCAGCTGCATATCCATCTGATTGGATATGGAAACAATACTAAAATCCTTACTGCCGGATTTGTAGTCCACAATGCGCAGACATGCGCTTTCCTCCTCCGGCTTTTCTTCTAAGTCCACACGGTCAATTGTTCCGTTTAAGCCGACATGCTTTCCGTTCCATTCAATTTCTATTTTAAACTCCAATTCCAGCGCCACAGCGGCATATTCGCCCCGAACCATGCTAAGGCGGATCATTTCGGCGGAACGGAGAATCGTCTTTTCCATCCGCTCTAATAAATATGCCACCTTTTCCCGATCCCGGTGCAGATCGCGCAAAACGCGCTCCTCAATCTCCTGCATGATCGCATGCACAAGCTCCCTGCTCTTTTCCCCGGTCAGAGCGCACCAACGCTCCCGAATTTTTGAAAGCTGCTTTTCTCCCCCGGAAACCTCCTCACAATAACGGCAGACCGCCCAGTGGAGAAGCCGTCCCAAATCAAATTTATGTATCTGCCGGATTTCGCGCTCCTCTGCTTTTAGTCCGTGCTTGATGTAATAGGAAAACGGACACGAGCGGAACACCGAAAGCTTGCTTACACTATAGCGG
>RQCD01000205.1 GCA_008668455.1 Clostridia bacterium | reverse complement strand
GTACTAACCTATCTGCCGCCGGTTTTCCTTGCCTTTGCTATTAATGAGCTGCGCTACTTTAAGGGTGCGTTTAAGTTCATCACCTATCTGCCGGGCATGGTTTCGGCAATTGCGACTGCGGTAATCTGGACAATGCTGTTTCGTCCCGGAGAAAACGGTGTTGCAAATGCAATCTTAGCGCATTTTCATATTTCGCCGCAAAGCTGGTTTGAGGATACCCGGCTCACGATTCCGATGATTATTGTAGCGTCCAGCTGGCAGGGCTTGGGCGGTGCGGTGCTGATGTATTTTTCCAGTCTCCAGACCGTTAATGCCGAGCTTTATGAGAGCGCGATCATGGACGGCGCAGGCGTATTCCGGAGAATCTGGAACATCACGATTCCGCAGGTCCGGAATATGATTCTTTTGATGTTTGTACAGCAGATTATCAGCGTTTCACAGATGATGATTCAGCCGCTCACTATGACCGACGGAGGACCGATGAACCGATCCTTAACGCTGTGTCTCCAAAGCTACTATTACGCATTCCGGGATATGAATATTGACCGTTCGCTGGCACTTGGGGTTATTACAGCAATTCTGCTTGCTGTTATCACATCCTTTTATCATATCATGGATAAAAAGTTTGGGGAATAAGGAGGAGCTGCCACATGAAAAAAGAAAGCCGAAAGGGCGCAATCCGGGAATCGGATTTAAAAAAGAAGTCAGTTTTAGTATTTTACTATCTGATGTATCTCGTCATGTTTATCGTTTGTGCAATCATGCTGTTCCCGCTTTTATGGGTGTTTTTATCCAGTGTGAAAACCTATGAGGAATTTATCCGGATTCCTCCTACCATTTTTCCGCAGACCTTCGATTTTCAGAACATTGTTGATGTCTGGAAACGAATGAAATTTTACCGGTATTTTTTAAACAGCGTGGTGGTTACCAGCGGAAGTGTGCTAAGCTGTCTGCTTTTTGGCGGTATGCTTGGGTATGTTCTTTCCAAAATGAAACCAAAGGGCTCGGAGGTCATTCTAAAAATGCTGTTTTTCACTATGCTGATTCCGGGTACAACCAATTTAGTGCCTGCTTATTATACCTGGGTCAATTTCCCGATCTTTGGAAATCTGACGAATACCTATTATCCGTTCTGGATTGGATCGGCAGCAGGTGTTTATAACATTATCCTGTTTAAGAATTTCTTTGACACTGTGCCGAAATCCTATATTGAGTCGGCAACGCTGGACGGATGCAGCCGGTTTGGAGTATTTGCAAGAATTGTTGTGCCGATTAGTGCGCCGATCTTTTTAACCATTGGTATTTTCACCTTTGGCGGATCGTGGAACGATTATCTGATGCCGATGCTGATTCTGAAAAAGGACTCTTTAAAAACAATCGGCGTAGCGCTTTCCGGCGCAAAGAATATGGCAGGCAATAAGGGGATTCTTGCCGTAATGTATTCGATTATTTTACCGATTATTGTATTCTGTGTTGCACAGAAATACGTTTTAAATAATGACGCAATGACGGGCATTAAGGAATAGGAGGAAGAAGATGAAAAAAGCGATTTTGATGATGGCGGCAGCAATTCTGCTCTGTACACAGGGAGTATGCTCCGCCAAGACAAGCTGCACCGTAACGGTGGAGAAAAACAAGGTCACCTGCAGGGTAGAGGCAGACGAGATTTTCGGAAAGGGAATCACGCTGATTGCCGCGCCGAGAGGAGAAGAACTAACCGGGCAAAATGTTTATGCAATTGAGCTTTTGACCGAGAAAAAAACAGACTTTACCTTTACCATGCCCCAGAATGCTGTGGGAGACGCAGAGTCCTTTTATATAATCTATTTAAAGAATGGAGATGCCGAGGAGGCAACGGTTGATTTTGCCTATGTGCAGCCGGAGGTTCTTGCCGGGATTCTTTCGGGAATCAGGAGTGCAGGCGCAGACGGGTTTGATCAGTACCTGAATGAGGAAACAAACGGAATCCGCCACCGTGCGGCGTTCTCCTCGATCGGCGCAGAGCTTGACCTATACGAAAAGCTGAGCGACAAAAAAGCGGCGGCAAAGCAATTCTATCAGCTTTTAGGAAATGAAGAAACGCTGGAAAATAAAGAATTTGTCCGGCGATTTAATCAGGCAGTTTATACGGCGGCAATTAATCAGAAAACCGAAACAGCAGAGGCGATTTTAGAAAAAATGAATCCGGGCTTTGAAAATATGGCTTATGCTGATCTGACCAAGGAGCGCAAAGCCTGGATTTGCGGCTACTTCGGAAAAAATCTGCCGATCTCGGAATTCTCCGAAAGCTTCACCGCGGCAAATGTACTATATCAGTTTAACAACGCGCGGTATAGCGACTTTGAAAGCCTGTTCCAGAAATACGAAACGGAATTTAACCTCAAAAATAATTCCTCCTATCAGACCTACCGGGGGATGAGCGCGGAGAAGAAAGCAGAGGTCGGAGAAACGCTTGTAAAATCAAACGAAAGTACAAAGGCACAAAAGCTTTCTGATGTTGCGTCCAAGCTATCTGCAGCGTTAAAGAGCGCTAATTCCAACGGCAGCGGATCAGGAAGCGGTTCGGGCAGCGGATCGGGCGGCACCACCGGAGCGGGAGTGGTGAAAAAGACGGAGGAATTCTCCGGCGGAATCACCGTTATGCCGGGAACAAAGCAGGATGCAGAGCCGTTTGAGGATTTGGGTTCTGTTTCCTGGGCAAAGGCTGCGATCCTCTCCTTATATGAGAAAAATATTATTTCCGGCATGGGGGATAAGCAGTTTATGCCGCAGAAGCTTGTGACCCGAGAACAGATGGTAAAAATGCTTGTCACTGCAATCGGACTTGAAATTGGGAACGCAGAATGCAGCATGACCGATGCAGAAAAGGGACAGTGGTACTATCCGTATCTTGCCTCCGGAGTAAAAGAGGGAATTGTATCCGGTATTTCCGAAACGGAATTTGGCATTGGGATGCCTGTCACCCGTCAGGATGCAGCAGTACTGCTTGTGCGTGCGGCGCAAAAAAGCGGAAAGCTGCCGCATCCGGAAAGAGAATACGCAGGCTTTGCAGACGAGGACGAAATTTCAGAGTATGCGCGAAACGCTGTGAAAACGCTTTACTGCGCCGGAATCCTCTCGGGCAGGGAAAACGGCTTTGCTCCGTTTGATGCCTGCACACGTGCAGAGGCGGCAAAAATGATTTATGAATTACTTGGAAATTAACGGAGGTAGCTATGAAAAAAACCATCAGTACAATCTTACTTTTCATATCTCTGCTCAATTTTATGCCGGCGGCATGGGCAGAGGGATCTTCGGACAAGGCGGAAATGCTGTCTGCACTCGGCATTATGCAAGGGTATGAGGCAGGACAGGAAAAGAGCTATGTCCAGGTTGGCGATTTTTTGAAGGCAGTTTTAGGATTTCTCGGAGAAACCTCCTCCGGAGACGTGGTGGAACGGGCAAGAGATGCCGGTCTTGTTAGAGCGTCGGATGAGTTGGTTTCCAATCGGGTTATGAAAGGCGGTACGGCAATCGAAATTGCTGTCCGTGCTGCCGGATATGATGAACAGTATTTTGGGGACATAAAAAATGCAATTAACGTATCCGGAATTACAAGGGGTCTGTCGATTGGAGCAGATAAAAATCTCACTAATCAGGATATGGCAGAGCTTTTGTATCGGATGATTGAGGCATATCCGGTAGAAGTGGAAATCAAAGACGGCAAGGCAATCTATCAGATTAACGAGGATAAAACGGTATTAGAAAAGTTTAAAAATATCTATCTGCTCAAGGGTATAATGAGCGATAACGGAATCACCTCTCTGATTGGGGACACAAATATTCCGGAGGGCTGCGTTTTAATTGACGGACTGGAATGCAAAGCAGAGGAATCGGCAAAAGATTTTCTGGGCTGCTCAGTTAAGGCATATGTCCGGTATGATGAAAAACAGAATGAGTATACACTCCTCTATCTGACGGAAAATAAAAATACTTCCTATCAGATTGACAAGCAGGATATTGAAGAAGTGGACGAAAACCTCCGCTCTCTGACCTATACCACTCCGGAAAGCTCCAAAGCAAAAAGGCTTCGTATTTCGGGGACAGTAAAAGTAATCTATAACGGAAACGCATATCACGATTACACAATGGAAGACATCAAAAACGGGTCGGGAAAAATTGTCGGAATTGACAATAACGACGACGGAACGGTTGAGGTGTTAAAGATTTTTGAGCCGCGGCTGTTCTTTGTAGAGAGTATTTCCAAAGATAAGATTATGAACCGTCTGACCTATGCCGGGGACACATTTGACATTCAGGATGAGTCAGAGATCCGGTATCAGGTGTTTAAAAACGGCCTGGAAATCAAGCTTTCTAATGTAAAAAGAGACGACATTCTCCTGATTGAGCAGCCAAAGAGCGGAAAAAGACAGCTTGTTAAAATGTATGTTTCCGATCAGAAAGTGACCGGCGCTGTGACCGGCTTTGACGAGGAGGATCTGAAAATCAAAATTGATGGAACAGAATACGACATCTCGCCGGCATATTTTGCGGCAAAAGCAGATCCGCGCTATGTAAAGCCGGAAACCGGCAGAAATTACACCGTCTATTTTGATTACTACGGAAAAGCCGTTTTAGCGGAAAAAGCGTCCGATATTTTAGAAACCTACGGGTATCTGACCAGAATGTATCAGGATGAGGACAGCGACCGCTACTGGGTGAAGCTTTACGGAATCGACGGAAGCTGGAAAGAATATCAGCTTGCAAAGCGTGCAAAGTATAAGGATATGACCGGAGATGCGCGTGTGTTTGAGGAGCTGACAGACGAGAACGGAAAGCTGCAAAAAGCGCAGATGATCAAATACCGGACCAATAAGGACGGCGAGGTAAAGGAAATTAAAACTGCGCAGAACAGCCAGACCTATCTGAAAGATCAGTTTACGCAGATTACCGTTCCGGATACGGACGAGTACCGCTATGAAATTGACGCGTTTATCAATAATGAGGTTTATCTGAATGCGGATACCGTTGTTATGATTGTGCCAAAGGATGTCAATGATACAGATGCCTTTACCATCCGGGATGAAAGCTATTTCGGAAGCGGCTCAAATCCCTGTATCGCTTTCGATATTGACGAATGGCGCGCCGCTCCGCTGGTTTTAGTGGAATATAATGAAGAAAACGCGAAAAGCAATATTAAGGGAGCATCTTACTATTTAGTAGAATCTGGCCGGGCACCCATAGACGAGGACGATCAGCCATGCATTGAGCTGGACGGCTATTTGGGACACTACGGCAGAATTACCGTGTCGGATAACGGCGAGGGAAAATTTGAAGGCGTGAAGCCGGGAGATATTCTCCAGTTCGGAACGGATACAAAATCGCGTGCAAACGTGTGCAATCGGATCTATAAGCTTGCAGACGGAAAAACACCGCTCTGGACAGCGCCCTGGAGCTTTAACAATTCCGCAACCGCGCTTGCCGGAACGGTGGTGGATGTGAATCCGGACAAGCGGATTCTTGCGGTTAATATCGACAAGGAGGGCGCAGGACTGCGGTATTTGCAGATGAACCGGGTAAACTCCTATCAGAAGCTTGAGG